>CAMLLA010000005.1 GCA_946480525.1 uncultured Asticcacaulis sp.
CCAGTCGAGCGTCGCTGCGTTGACCGCCGTCGTGCCGTACTCGATCTTCGAATAGGTCAGGCCGTGGCCGAAGGGATAAAGCGCCTCATTGGTGACTTCGCGATAGCGGGTCTTGTATTCCGCCACCTTGGGGTCGAGCTGCGGACGGCCGCTGGTACGGTGATTGTAGTAGTAGGGCTGCTGGCCCGAAGCCTGCGGGAAGCTGACCGGCAGGCGGCCCGATGGCGCGAAGTCGCCGAACAGGATATCGGCGATGGCATTGCCGGTTTCGGAACCGAGAAACCAGGTGGCGAGGATGGCATCAGCGTCGCGCGCCGCACCGGTAAGCGCCAAAGCCCGGCCATGACGCAGGAGGATGATGGTCGGTTTGCCCGCCGCCTTGACCGCCTCGATCAGCGCCAGTTGCGCGGAGGGCAGCGAGATGTCGGTGCGCGCCTGGGCCTCGCCCGACATGTTCTCGGCCTCACCGACCGCGAAGATGACGATGTCAGAGGCCCTAGCGGCGGCAACGGCTTCATCGATCCCGCCGGGGACAGCGGCATCAAAATCACAGCCCTTGACCACAGTGACGTCCTTCGTGACGGCGCGCAGGCCTTCCTCGATGGTCACGCCCTTGGCGCGATCCGGGAAGACCGACCACGGCCCCGGCAGGTTGTGACGGTCGGCGCCAAGCGGTCCGATCAGGGCGATCTTCCGGCCGGACTTCGCCAGCGGCAGCAGGTTGTTTTCGTTCTTGAGCAGGACGATCGAGCGGCGGCCGGCTTCGCGCGCCAGGGCGACGATGTCCTTGGAACGCACATCGGCCTTTTCGCGTTTTGCATCCATAGACCGGTACGGATTGTCGAACAGACCGAGCGCCTTCTTGACGCGCAGGGTGCGGCGCACGGCCTCATCGAGCACGGCCATCGGCACCTCGCCATCGGCGACCAGCGACGGCAGGTGTTTCATGTAGAGGCCCGACTGCATCGACATGTCGCAGCCGGCCATGATCGCCTTTTTGGTGGCGTCGCGGCCATCGGCGGCATAGCCGTGCAGGATGAGTTCCTCTTCGGAGGTGTAGTCGGACACGACCAGACCGGTGAAGCCCCATTCGTTACGCAGGATCTCGGTCAGCAGGTGGCGGTTGGCGGTCGCCGGCACGCCCGCCACGTCGTTGAAGCTCGACATGAAGCTCATGACGCCGGCATCGAGACCCGCCTTGAACGGCGGCAGGTGGACTTCGCGCAGCGTCGTTTCGGGGATATCGACCGTGGCGTATTCCAGCCCGCCCTGCACGGCGCCATAAGCCGCGAAATGCTTCATGGTCGCCAGCATCGAGCGGCCGTCTTTCAGGTCATCGCCCTGGAAGCCCTTGACGCGGGCGACAGCCAGAACATTGCCGAGATAGGTATCTTCACCGGCGCCTTCGACCACGCGGCCCCAGCGCTGGTCACGGGCGATATCGACCATGGGCGCGAAGGTCCAGTGCAGGCCGACAGCGGTCGATTCAATCGCGGCGGCGCGCGCCGTGCGATAGGCCAGATCGGCGTCGAACGCTGCGGCTTCGCCCAGCGGCACCGGGAAGGTGGTGCGCAGGCCGTGGATGATGTCGGCGGCGAAGATCAGCGGGATCTTGTGCGGCGATTCCTCGACGGCGACCTTTTGCAGTTCGCGCGCGCCGGCAACACCGATGCCGTTGAACAGGCCGGTGATCTCGCCCTTGCGGATGCGCGCCTTTACCTCGTCCCTGGTCTGGGCGATCGCGGCCGGATTGACATTGCCGAAGTCGGGGCGCGTCAGGTCGGCATAGAGGCTGAGCTGGCCGGCCTTTTCTTCGACCGACATCGACGCGATCAGCTTCTCGATAAAGGGATCAGGCGCGGCGCTGACTTTCGCGAGCGCCGGTGCGACGACCGGCAGGAAGGCGGCCGTGGCGACGGCGCCCTTGAGGAAGAACCGGCGGGAGGGCGTAAAAGCGGTCATGGGTTTATCCTCTTCTGCTTTCGGGAAATTTTCAATGTCATCTTGCTGGCTCCAGCGAGACGACGGCGCGGGGGGCGCGGATCAGAATTTCGTTGCGGGCGTCGGGTTTGACGGCCCTGCCATCGATGCGGACGGTGGCCGCGCCGAATGGGGTCAGGTCGAGCGCGAAACCGCCGGGTGGCGCGGCCTTGGCATCGAGTGTCACCTCGATGGCGGAGCCTTTGCGGTGGGCGCTTAAGCTAAGCGGGCCATAGGGGGTTTGCAGGTTTTCAAAGCGTGTGCCGTCGCCTTCGGCCCAACTCGGATCAAAGCCCGCCAGCAGGACCATCGCTTGCGTTTCCGGCCGCTCATAGGCGAAGAGATCGAGCGCGACGCGTAAGAAATCCGACTCGACCCAGCCGTGCGGCAGGTCGCCGATAAACAAAGGCTGGCGATAGGGCGTGGTGATGACCTCGGCCCATTGGAACCATTCCTTGGGCGACTGGTCGGCAAAGAACATGTTGAGTGCCTGGCGCGCACGGTCGGGCTGTTTCAGGCGCAGGAAGGCGCCGACATTGCGCAACTCATAGGGCGTATAAACACCGGACGTGGCACGGCGCGGCATCAGGGTCTTCGACCAGTAGCGCTCAAAGGTCTGGCGCTTCAGGGCCTCGGGGATGTCGGTTGCGAACGCGCCGGCGGTCAGGCCCATGGTGATCGAGGTCGGGTCATAGTCGCCGCGATCGGCGGCGCCGGCGACGACGTCCTGGCCATAGTGCTCGGCGGTCGCGGTGATCGAGGCCTTGAGGTCGCGGGCAAAGGCCTCACCCTGCCCTGCGATGGTTTGGGCGTCGTCGGCCCGGCCCAGGGCACGGGCGGTCAGGGCCGCGCCGCGATAGCCCTTCAGCGCCCAGAAATTATCCCAGTACGAATAGGCGGCCTTGTCGGAATAGCCCTCGTGACTGATCGACGGCGGCAGCAGGCCGCGGAAACGCCGCTCGGTTCCGGGCGTCAGGTTCTGCTGGCGCAGGCCTTCCTGGTATGTGATGGCGCCCGACACCTGCGGCCAGTAAGGCGCGATTTCTAAAGGCGGCACGCCATAGCGGATCAGTTCGCCGGCCAGCCAGGCCAGTTCGCCGTGGCTGTCGTTTTCCGGCGTCGGATCGGCGCCGCGCGCATCGACGCAGCACGGCACCTTGCCATTGTCGAAGCTCATCGGCGCATAGGCCTTGAAGAAACGCAGGGCCTCATCCGTCAGCCCCATGCGCAGCAGGCCTTCCGACATCATGGCGCCGTCGCGGATCCACGACCGGTCGTAGGAGCGCGCGCCGGGTTTGAGCCAATCGCCGTCCATCAGCATCAGCTGGTAACCGAGCGCCAGTTTGAGGCTGTCGGCGATCGGCGGTGCACCCTTGGGCAGGCTGAGGTGGGTCTGGCCGAGACGCTTCTGCCAGTCGGTGCGGACGGCCTTGGCATGTTGGTCGGCCCAGGCGACCGGGTCGGAGGCCTGCGGCGCCAGCGACGCGTCGCCGAGCGGAAAGGCGAGCACAATGCTTTTGGTCTCACCGGCTTTCAAGGCCACATCATAGCCGATGACGGCCGAAGCCAGACCATCCGCATCGCTGACCTTTGCCGTTTGCGGTCCGGTCAGGAACCCGGAAGTCGTCACCTGCGACGGCGGCGTCAGCAGCCACAGCGGCTGGTCGTCGATGCGCAAGGTGTTGCCGTCGCGGGCGAGATTACGGATCGGCGCAAACCCGCCCGGCCGCGTCAGGAACTGCGTCGGCGGATTGACCTGCATCGGCTGAAGATGAAGATCGAGGCGCACTGTCGTATCGCGGTCTGAGCGCAGGTCATAACGCACCAGTCCGGACGGCGATTTGCCGTCGCCATAGGCCAGGGGCGCGATGGTCATCGTTACTGGTCCCGCCTGCCATTCGACCGATGGCAGGGGCATACGCTCACGGTCAGCGACCGGTGTCACCTTCGCCTGCGCCCAGGTGTAGCGCTGGCCATCGACGGTGAGCGCGGGCGCCAGCGACGGGCGCTCGGGCCCCAGCTCGACCGCGCCGTCTTCGGACAAGAGCGCTGCCCGCGCACCGCCGTGGGCGACACCGACAACGGTCCAGTAGCTCTGTTCCAGGAACCCGCGCGGATAGTCGCCGCGCGGTGCGGCCCTGGCCAGTTCCGTCAGCAGGGCGTTGGGCTTTACGCCCATTTCCAGCGGCAGCAGAGCCGCTTCATTCAACCGCCCCTGCCCGCCGATCCGAATATAGCGCGCGTCGACTTCGCCCAAAGTTACATAGTCCGCACCGCCATCGCTGCCGGTGACGGTGCGCAAGGTCCTGAACGCCTTGCCGTCATCGGACACGGCGATATCGTAGCGCGCAGGGACCTTGCCCCAGTCGAGCTTCAGCCCGCCGAATGGCCGCACGCGCGACAGATCGAGCGTCACCTGTTTTGCAGGCTTTCCTGTCGCAGCATCGCCATCGATGGCCGCCGCGACATCGGCCTTCAATGCCGCTTCAACCTTCGGTTCGGGTGCCTCGGCGCGCCATGTCACCGGGCCGATTTCGAGCCAGCCTCTTGCCGCCCCCTTGGCGGTCTTGACGACGACAACTTCCATGCGCCTGCCGCCCTTGAAGGTCTTGTCGGACGTCGGCCCCCAGGCAAAGTCGATATGGCGCGGACGGACGCGCAACACCGTGCCGTCCTTCGAAGGCACGAAAGCGGGCCTGGTCACCCACCAGACATTGTCGCCCGAAGCATCGGTGAATTTGATCTGCAGATCGTTACCTGCACCCTCGCCTTTCACCGGTATTTCGATGACGAAATTGTCGGGCGCTGTGAAATCGAGCGGGTGGACCATGAAGGCATAGCCCGCACCGGTAAAGCCGTAGTCGAGCCGCGCCTTAGCCTCGCCCGTCGCCCTTGACGTCACGCCTTCGGACGCGCCTGCCGTCCAGGCGCCTGAGCCCACCAGCGGCGCATCGGCGACGGCAGGACCGCAGCACATCATCAGGACGGCAAGGGTGCAGGCGATCCGCATCACAGGGCCTCGAAACCGGCCAGCTTCAGGCCGCGTTGCAGCGGCGCACAGCCCTTCATCAGCTTCCACAACAGGCCCGAGCGCAGGTTCTCGATGCTGCAAAGGATCGGCCCCTGATCGATGCCGATATAGTCGTTCGACACCCAGCCGGCGCGCTTCGTCTGATGGCCTTCACGCGACGGATAGTCGGTGACGAAGGTCGGGTTGAAGCTGTCGTGGAAACCGTATGTATCGTAGATGTCCGAGCCATAGCGCGCCTTCATCGCCTTGGCCGCCGCCAGCGATTCCACCGGCGTAAACATGATCGACCCCAGCGCGGCGGTCGGCGCAATCGTGCCGTCGTCGAAGGTGTGATCAAGGCCCGGCCCGCGCGCGGAATAGGTGCGGAACTGGCGCTCGACGCCGTCGATCGTCAGCTTGACGTCGGCGGGGCCATCGCAGGCCGTAAAGCCCCAGATGTCCGGACCATAGTCGTTGAAGCCCATGGGATTCGCTATGGCATAGTTGCGTTGCGACAGGGTGGCGCGGCGCGAGGTCTCGAAATAGTCGAAGCCTTTGCTGCGCATATAGGCGTCGGCAATGCCGCGATAATCGATCCAGACGTGATTGTACTGATGGCCGAACAGGGCGTGGAAGCCCAGATGGACGTAGCCGTTGTTAAGGCCGAACGTCCGGTCGTAGGTCGAACACCAGGCTTCATAGGCCTTTGGATCGATTGGATGGGTCGGTGACGCCATGGCCAGCAGATAGATCATCATGCCTTCGTAATAGCCCTCCCACTCGGCCTTGATGAAGCCGGTTTCCGGATGCCAGCCCATGGTCTGGCGGCCCGACGGACGCTGCATGAAGGTCCAGTCGACGCGCTCGTAAAGCGCGGTGGCCAGACGGCGAATGTCGCTTTCCACCGCATCGTCACGATCGAAATATTGCGCGGCACAGAGCGCGCCCATCAGCAGCAGCGCGGTATCGACCGACGACAGCTCGCATTGCTTATAGCGCGTACCGTCCTCGAAATTGAGGAAGTGGTAGAAGTAGCCCTTATGGCCCGCCGTGCCCGACGCCGCCTCGCCCTGGGGCAGGTTATAGAGAAAGTTCAGCGTGTTGTGCGTGCGCTCTGCGGCCTGAGTGCGGCTGACATAGCCGGCCTCGGCGCCGATGACATAGGCGTTGAAGGCAAAACCGATGGCGGCGACCGACGAAAAGGTCCGCGTCGGCCACCGGTCGGGTGTCAGCCCTGTGCGGTGATCGGTGATCTCCCAGAAAAAGTGGAAGACACGTTTGTGCAGGTCGGCCAGCAACGGGTCGGCAAATGCGGATTTGACTTCGGGGCCGGTATCGCGGCCCGGCAGATGCGCGCAGCCCCCCAGCGCGAGAAGACCCACGCTCAAGGCGCGACGGGTCGGTTTCAACAAAGACATGGCAGCGGGCTTTCTTTTTTGTCCCCGAGAAAGGACCGGAGGCTCCGGGAAAAAGCCTCCGGCCATCAGGGGCAGTAACCTCACGCCGCGGGGGAAGACAAGCGCGGCTGAGGCGGATGTCCGGCACGCGCGCTTAGGGAGACGGACGCGCACCGGGCATTGGAGACCAGGTCCTCCGCGCCCCGGGAAGACGCGGAGGAACCCGGTTTTACCACTTGTAGGTCAGGCCGACCTGGAAGGACCGCGACGGACCGACCTGGACATTGTTATCCGGTTCGAGGCTCGCGCCCGAGCCGCCGTTAAAGCCGCCGGTCCAGCCGGAATAGGCGCGGTTGACCGTGTCGAACAGGTTGTAGATCTGACCATCGACCGTAACCATCTGGCCGTTCGGCAGGGTGAAATCCTTGGACAGGCGCAGATCGACCTGTGAGAAGCCCTTCTTCGGCCAGTAATAGCCGTCGATGATGCGAAGCGCCGGCCCGGTATTGTCGATGGACTGGAAGGGCGCGCCAGAGGCCAGGGTGACGATCGTCGAAACGCGCGTGTCCCATGGACCCGAGACGATGCCCGAACCGACGAAACGCCACTTGTCGACGCCTTCGGCGTGGTGCATGCCGCTGTCGCGCGGATTGGCGTAGTCGAAGATGAACTGGTCGTTGTGACCGTTCATTTCGGCATCGGCCAGGGTCAGGGTGGCGGTGAAGCCGTACTTCGACTCGGCCGTCCACGGCTTGTCGGCATTGAGATAGAGGGCATTGTAGCTGGCTTCGCGATCGTTGGTCGAAATGATCAGCGCGCCGTAACCCGGCAGGCCGTTCCCCCAGGGCTGGCAGGCATATTGCGGGCCGTACTGACACCATGAGCCGTCCGGCAGACGGTTGCCCAGCACCCAGTTGAACAGGTTGGCATACTTGATGTGAGAGATGGTCGCCGAGGTGTTGATGGCGCCTATACGTTTGCGCACGCCAATATTGAACTGATCCGAATAGGGCACCTTGACGTCGTTCTTGAGCGCGAAGACCTCGCCCTTGATGTTCAGCGACTTGGCCAAGGCGACCAGAGCGTCCGGATTGCCGAAATAGCCGGCGTTCCAGTCCGCCGTGGTTGGATCCGTATCCGTGTTGCCGCCAGCGCGGAAATTGATCTGGGCAACGTGGATCTGGGCCCGGCGCGTTTCCGTCTGGGCGCTGTCGTAAATGGTGCGATCGTAATAACGCCCGTATCCGCCGAAGATGACCAGGTCGCGGTCGCCATGGACGTCGTACGAGAAGCCGACGCGCGGCGCGATGCCGCCCATGAAGCTTTCGCGGTTGCTGCCGGTCGAGATGTAGTCGTCCGGGTTGAAGGCGACATTGAAGCCCGCCGTCGAACGCATGAGGGCCGCGACATCCGCCGGCGTGACGAAGTCGTTGTTGAGCATGTTGGACTCGTAATCCCAACGCACGCCCAGGTTCACCGTCCAGTGGTCGTCGATGGTCCAGTCGTCCTGGATGTAGACGCCGAACTGCATGTTGTTCGACGTGATGCGCGGGTTGCCGTCGGCGATCTTGACGGCATAGGGCACATTGTTCGACGCACCATAGACGTAGGACGAGGCATTATAGAAATATTCCGGATTGGCGGCGCGGTCGTTTTCTTCGGCGGTATACTTGTAGTTGGCAACCTTGAAGCCGCCCTTGATGACGTGCGTGCCGTGCCATTCGGTGCCGATCAGCGTGATGTCGTTGCGCAGGGTCAGGCTTTCCTGACCCTTGACCTGCGAATAGGATGCGCCGCCGAAGGTCGCCCAGACCGTATTGATGTCATTGGTGCCGCCGGTAAGGGTGATGGCCGGCGAAGTCGACAGCGACGACTGGCGCCATTGCGCGTCCTCGTAGCTAAGCTGCATGTCATTGAGCAGATTGCCGGCGCGGTGACGCCACTTGACGCCGACGCCCTTGATTTCCTGATCGAAGGTCGAGCCGCGCTCATAGGCCGTCGTGCCGCCGAAGTTGCGCAGGTCGTCTTCCTTGCGCAGCTTGTAGGTCACGTCGACCGTATTGTCGTCATCGGCGAACCAGGTCAGCTTGCCGAAATACATGTCCTGCTGGAAGTCCTTGGCAAAGTCACCGTTATAGGCGGCGGCCAGGGCCTGGGTCAGGGTCGGATTGGCGGTGTTGAAAGCAGAGTTGTTCTGCATGTTGACCGCGTCGGTCGGACGTTTGTCCTTGCGGCCTTCGTAGGCAGCATAGAAATGCAGCTTGTTCTTGATGATCGGGCCGCCGATGTCGAAACCGTATTCGGTATTCTCATAATCGGGCTTGTCGCCGGTAACATAATAGGGCTGGCCGATCATGTCCTTGGTCTGGAGCGTTCCGAAGACCGTGCCGTGGAACTGCGTGCCGCCGGTCTTGGTGATGGCGGTGATAATGGCCGAACCGGCCTGTTCGTACTCGGCCTTGAAGTTCTGGGTCGAGACCTTGAATTCCTGGACCGACAGCTGCGGGAACGGATTGCCGCGCGACGCGTCCTGACCCGAGACGCCGCCTTGCAGGATCTGGTTCTTCTGGCTCATGCCGTCGATGAAGACGTTGACCTGGTTGGCGTTGACCGCACCGGCCTGGAATGTCTTGCGCTCGGGGTCGGTCGACACCGATACGCCGGGGGCAAGGGCAGCGAAGTTCAGGAAGTTGCGGCCGTTCTGCGGCAGGGTTTCGATCTGCTGACGCGACACGGACGTCGAAATTTCCGAGGTGCGCGGGCTGTTGCGGCGGCCACGCACGGTAACGACGCCGGTCTGGGTCTCGCCGGATGCCTCATCGGCCTGGGCGTTCAGTTCGATCGTCTGACCGACCGGCAGGACCGCGCTGTCGGTACGCGTGGCGCCGTCCGGCGACTTGAAGGTGACGGAATAGTTGCCGGGGCGCAGGCCGACAATGACGTATCGGCCATTGCTGCCGGCCGTCGCCGACGAAGACGCGCCGGTATTGTTGTCGGTGGCCGTGACGACGGTGCCGGCGGGCGCTGCGCCGGTCAATGTCGCGTCGGATTCGGCGGCCACGACCGGGCCTGCCATGATCAGGGCGGTGACCAGCGCCAGTCCCGATGCGGCAAAGCGCAGGCTTTCATTGCGTTTCATCTGCATATTCCTTCCAATCTTCCTCTGTGTCGTTTCTTGTTGTGTGCTTACGCGTAAAGCTACTTTTGGCGGCGGCTCGAAGCGCGCACCACCAGTTCCGGCCGCACTGTCTGGCTGGCGGGGGGCGGGAACCCTTCCGCGTCGCCGCGTTCGATCAGGGCGGACAAAAGGTCCAGGCTGCGCTGGCCGATCTCGAAGACACCGGCGCGCAGGGTTGAAATCGGCGGCGAGGCGTAACGCGTCACCGGAATGTCGTCGAACCCGACCACGGCCATGTCATCCGGCATCGACAGGCCGGCTTCGCGCAGGGCCAGCGACGCGCCAAGCGCCATCATGTCGTTGGCGGCGAACAGTCCGTCGGGCAGGCTTTGTTGCGTCAGCAGATTGCGGACAGCCTCGTAGCCGGTCGTCTCGGTAAAATCGCCGGGCAGAACGATCGGTTCCTGTGTGCCGCCGTTTTCGCTCAACCCGTCGAGATAGCCGCGCAGCCGGTCCTGGGCTTCGAGGTTGCTGTCGGGCCCGCTGATATGGGCGATGCGCCGGCAGCCCTGGCTACGCAGGTGGCGGACGGCGTCGAGCGCGCCTGCGTGATTATCGACCACCAGGCTGGGGAGATCCGCCTGTCCGGCAGACCCGCCCATCATGACCAGCGGCATGTTGACCGGCAGCTTGCCCGCCAGGTCGCCGGCATTGGCGTAAGGCGCCATGACCAGAAGGCCGTCGACCCGGCCGGCCATGGAACGCACGGCGGTGACGGCTTCGTTCAGGTCGCCGTGCGAGCCGGAAACGAGAATGTGCAGGCCGCGCGCGCGCGCGCCGACATCGATGCCGCGGATGATTTCGGAAAAGAACTCGCCATAGATGTCGGGCAGGATGACGCCGATGGTGTTGGTGCGGCTCATGGCCAGGGAGCGGGCAGCGCCGTGCGGCACGTACTTCAGCCGCCCGGCAGCGGCCAGGACGCGATCGCGGATCTCTTCGGTTACGTTGTCGAGGCCATTGATCGCGCGCGACGCCGAAGCAATCGACACACCTGCCGCCTTGGCAACATCGTTGAGCGTCACACCTGCCGCCATATAGTCCACCAAACCCGTACTGTTTGTAAGCGCTTACATGCGCTCTGGGCTGCGTCTGTAAGCGCTTACATTAACCGAGTCAACAGGCGCTGTAAGCGCTTACATCCATGTGCGGCTTATGGGTCACAGGATGCAATGCAGCAGATAGCGTTAACACTTGTGCGTACAATAGTGCACTATGGGTCGGGGCTTAGACATCACCGCCGGCAAAAAAGCGATGCGGTTTTGGTATTGCTTTCCCTTCTCCCCACCTGAGGGGAGAAGGTGGTCCAGCTTTCTGGACCGGATGAGGGGTTACTGTAGATTCAGCGTGTGTATCTGCTGACGATTTACCCCTCACCTTGGCGCTGCGCGCCTGTCCTCTCCCCTTTTTTGCCTGCCGGCGAGGCTGGGGAGAGGAGAAATTAAAGCGAACACGGTGATAGCGGTCTACGCCTTGAAATGCCTGTTGATGACATCGTCATGCATCGGCAGACGACGAACGGCGTCGGCAATGACCTCTTCGATATCGCGCAGGAAGGCGGCGGACTCCGCATCGCTCATCAGATCGACGCTCGGGTCATATTGCGCAACAATCCCCTGCCCGATCAGCACCTGGACCCAGCTTTCCTCGCGGAAAAGCTCGATCTCGTTGCGCTTGAAAAACCGCGCCGAGCTTTTGAACAGGTCAAGACGGCTTTGCAGGGAATCAGGCACGGCCATGTGCTTGCAATAGGCCCAGAACGGCGTGTCGTCGCGGTTGGTCACCTTGTAGTGGGCGATGATAAAGTCGCGGATATCGACATATTCTGAATCGGTCTGGCGGTTGAATTCGGCGATCACTGCCGGGTCGAAAGCCATGTCGGGAAACAGCGAGACGATGCGCAATATGCCGGTCTGGATCAGATGGATCGAGGTCGATTCAAGCGGTTCGAGAAAACCCGAGGCGAGGCCGAGCGCAATAACGTTCTTGTCCCAGGTCTTGATCCTCTTGCCCGGCGTAAAACGCACCGGCCGGGGCTCGGCCAGAGACTTGCCGTCGAGATTGGCCAGCAGGATATCGGCGGCCGCCTGATCGTCTGTGTACTGACTGCTGTAGACATGACCGTTGCCGATGCGGTGCTGCAAGGGAATGCGCCACTGCCAGCCGGCATCGCGGGCGGTCGATCGCGTGTAGGGCGTCAATGGCGGCATTTTTGTTTGCCCTAACGCTTCGCTGCTTGAGGGCAGTCCGCCCTCACACGGCACAGCCAAAGCCCGGTCGCATGGCAGCCACCGCGACCAGTCCTCGAACCCAACGCCAAGGGTCTGGTTGATCAGCAGACCGCGCTGGCCAGAGCAATCGATAAAGAGGTCGCCGCCGACCTCCCGCCCGCTGGCCAGTTTTACAGCGGCGACATGACCAGTGTCCGGGTTCTGAACGACGTCGACGATCCGGCCCTCGATGCGTTCGACGCCCCGGCCTTCGGCGTGGCGGCGCAGGAACTGGCCATAGAGCGCCGCATCGAAATGATAGGCGAAGTCGATGTCAGAAACGGGCTTGGGCCCTCGCCCGTCGGAAAATCGGTTGGCGCGTGCCGCCATGACATTGATGGCGTAGTGGTCGAAATCCTTCACCGCGCCCAATGCCTGCATCTTCAGCCAGAACTGGTGGGGCCTGAGCCACAGCCGGTCGATGCCGATCTTGCCGAAGCCGTGGATATAGGAATGGCCCTTTTCGCGCCAGTCGACGAACTCGATCCCCAGCTTGAACGTGCCTTTTGTGGCCTTGAGCATCTCGACATCGCTGACGCCAAGCAGCTCGTTGAAAGTGCGGATGGCCGGAATGGTCGCCTCGCCGACGCCGATAATGCCGATCTCGTCCGATTCGATCAGACGGATGGCATAGCGCCCCATGAACAGCTTCGACAGCATGGCCGCCGTCATCCAGCCGGCTGTGCCGCCGCCGACTATGGTGATCGATCGAATGGGTTGGACCGTCATGCCGCGTCTCGCTCCGGTTTTTGACGCTGTTATGCTCCGGATTTTACCCGATAGGCAATGATGCGATTTATGCCTGGGCCGCCATGGTTTGGCGCGTCGGGATTATTAGGGGTCCACAGATTACACAGATGCACACAGATTATCCGTGCGGGCAGGTCAGTCAGTGTCTCATCAACACCAAATCCCGACAGCGCAAGGCGCTGTCATTTCATGAAGTCATTCACTCGATCGCGCCACCATACACGGATAATCTGTGTGCATCTGTGTAATCTGTGGACCTGCCTTACCAGCGAGGTGGCGGGCTATGCGGCGTATTCCTGGGTATCGCTGACACACGGGCGCCCTATTTCATCAGGGATTCCGGCGTCGGCAACAGCCTGTTCTGGAAGACGACGACGGCCGCCCCGATCGCCGCGGCGTCGACGGACACGGTCGAAGGACAAAACGGCGCCAGCGGCACCATGCTCTGCGTATCCATCTTCGCGTTCAGACGGTCGCACAGACGACGGATTACGAAGACCGGAAGCTGCCCGCCGATGACGTGCAGTTCCGGGCTCAGGACGTAGTTGATGGTCAGGCAGGGATCGAGCAGGCAGTCGGCCGCCAGGTCGACCCACGCATTCACGCCGGCCCGCGTGGCCGGATCGTCCTCAAGCAGGTCACCAGCATCCGAGACGGCGACCCCATGCCGGGCCAGTTCTTCGTAGAAGGCAAACAGCGACAGCACGTCCCACAGCGTCCTGACCCGGCCGTCCTTTGACCGGACAGGAATCTTGCCGAGGTCGCCGGGGCTGCCAAGGCCACCGGTATAGGGCTGGCCATTGATGATCAGTCCGCTGCCGATCCCGGCGCTGATCAACGTGTAGACGAATGTCTTGTGCGCCATGCCGAGACCGAACTGCAATTCGCCGAGCGCCGCCGAGGTCGCGTCGTTTTCGACATAGACGGGGATGCCCAGGCGTTCGGCAAAGGTCTCCATGACGTTCAAGCCCGACCAGGCTTCGTAGCCGTCGGGGCGTTCGGTGACCTGCACGCCCGCCAGCTTTTCCGGAATGGCGACGCCGAGGCCGATGACGCGTTTGCGCGGCACCAGCCTTTGGCTGAAGACGTCCGCCAGTTGCGCTTCGACAAAGGACAGGACGTGTTCGGGCAGAGCGAAGTGCTGGCCGGTATAGATGCGGCGGCGGACCCTGCCCGCCAGATCCATCAGCACGAAGGTGATATGTTCGCGGTCGACGTTCAGTCCGATGGCGTAGGCGCCGTTCGGATTAACCGCCATGCGCGCCGCCGGCTGGCCGCGCGCACCGGGAATCGGATCTTCATCCAGGATCACGCCGGCTTCCATCAGCCGTCGGCTGATATTGATGACCGATTGGTGGGTCAGGCCGGTGATTTCGGCGACGTCGCTGCGCGTGACGGGACCATTGGCGCGGACGGCCTGCAGAACGACGCGCTGATTGTAGTCGCCTGCCCGGCTGAGATTCGTGCCCGGCAGACGGCTTTTGACAGGTTCACGCGCCTTCTCAGCCATAAAGCGGCTCTCCACAACTACATCTCGTGATTTACTGAAATGTTTTGGAGGGCTTGTAAAGAAGACCAATTCCGCAAACGGGGTTTTATCACCCCGCTTTCAGCACCACCTTGCCGCTGGCCAGACCCGCGCCCGACGCCGTCACCGTGATGTTCCCTGAGCCACGCGTCTGGACGATGGCGCTGCACAGGCCGTTGAAGGCCTTGCGCCGGGTCGCCTTGTCGGCCTCGTGACTGTTCGGATTGCCGTTGCCGACGCCGATGACCTCGCCCGGACCTGAAACGGCAAAGGTGATCAGGTCGCTGGCCCTGGGCACCGGCCGGCCCTTGGCGTCGAAGACCTCGGCGCGCAGCACAGCGACATCCCTGCCATCGCCGGTAAGGGCGGTGCGATCGGCGGTGAGCACGACCTTGGCTGGCGCACCCGCCGTCTCACGCTTGTCCTTGAGGATGACCTTGCCGCCCTTGTAAGCAAAGGCTTCGATCTTGCCGGGAACATAGGGCACGCTCCATTCAAGATGCCGGTTGCGCGGCATCGCCTTGCGGCCGGCCGAGCGGCCATTGACGAACAGCTCGACCTCGTCGCAATTGCTGTGCGCCCATACCGAGACGGTCTCACCCGATTCCCAGTTCCAGTGCGGCAGAAGGTGCAGCAGAGGCTCGTCCGGCCGCCACCAGGCGCGGTAATAGTAGTAGTTGTCCTTCGGGAAGCCGCAGGTGTCGAAGACGCCGAACTGCGACGAAATGCTGGGCCATTCCGAAAACGGCGTCGGCTCACCGCGATAGTCGAAGCCCGTCCAGATAAAGCCGCCGGCCATGTAGGGCTTTTCGGCGGCGTGCGTCCACCAGGTCTCGCCCGTCGTCGCCCACCATGGTGCGGTCGTGTCATAGGCCGGGACAATGTGGTTGGACTTGTCGAGCACGTATTCACCCCGCGTCGCGACGGTAGAGGCCGTTTCCGAACCGATGATCGAGATGTGCGGATATTTGGCGTGGAAGTCGTCGATCAGATGGGTGCGGTAGTTGAAGCCCAGCACGTCGACTTCGTGGGTGACGCCGAAGCCGTAGCCCTGGTCCATGGCGTAGGTGACGCCGCGCGTTGGGTCCAATTCGTTGCACAGACGTTTCATGGTGCGGGTGATGATGGCACCGCGCTCCGTGCCCTGTTGCGGCTCTTCATTGCCGACCGACCACAGTATGATGGAGGGATGGTTGCGGTCGCGCACGATCATGCTGCGCAGGTTTTCAAGCCCCTCCTTCGACGACGTCATCAGGCGCGTCTCGTCAATAACCAGCAGGCCCAGTTCGTCGCAGGCGTCGAGCACTTCGGGCGTCGGCGGATTGTGCGAGGCGCGATAGGCGTTGCAGCCCATCTCCTTCAGCAGTTTCAGCCGATAATATTGCAGGGCGTCGGGGATGGCGGCGCCGACGCCGGCATGGTCCTGATGGTTGCAAGTGCCCTTCAGCTTCAGGTGCTGGCCGTTAAGGAAGAAGCCCTTCTCGGCGTCGAACTTGATGTCGCGGAAACCGAAACGGGTATTGACAGTATCGATGGTCTTGTCGACGACGAGCAGGGTTGTCAGCGCATAAAGATACGGATCGTCCACCGACCAGAGACGGGGATTGGCAATAGCCCGCGACTGTCTGATTTCGACCTGTGTCCATGGTTTCAGATCAACCTGAACAGGTATTGGCGGAAGAAGCGAAACATCGCCCTTTGCCGGGCTGACAACCGAATGCAGCTCTACCGTGAGCGCTTCGTTGGAATCGTTGCGGATCGTCGTGACGACTTCCACTGTGCCATCCGTCTTTGGCCGCACCAGAACACCGTGCTGAGGAATATGCACCGGGTGCACCTTGGTCAGCCAGACATGGCGATAGATGCCGGCGCCTTCGTAGAACCAGCCTTCGCCTAAGCTCGCATCGACGCGCACCGCGACGACGTTCGGCTTGTCGTCGGTGTTGAGGAAATCCGTCACATCGATCGAGAAGCCGTTGTAGCCACCGTCGTGTTCGCGGACGATATAGCCATTGACCATGACAAGCGTGCTGCGGAAGACGCCGTCGAATTCCAGGAAAATCCGCTTGCCCTTGTCGGCGGCATCGAGCGCAAACGTCTTGCGGTACCAGCCGACGCTGGTTTCGGGATAGTCGCGCCCCAGCGGCTTGAAGCCGTGATTGGCCGCCGGGTCCCAGATCGCGCCGCGATCATCGGGCTTCAGCTCCGACGCCTTGGGGTTGGGGACGAAGGGCAGCTCGACCGCCCAGTCGTGCGGCAGGGTGACTTCACGCCATTTCGAATCGTCAAAACTTGCCTGCGCCACCTTGCCCGAATCCGGAGCTTGCTTGGCGTAGGTGCGCAGGTCGAGCCCGAAGCCGAAATCCTTGTCCCCATCATGCAGGTGGCCGAAGGCAAACCGCCAGCCATCATTGAAGCGCGTGCGCCCCATGCGTCCCGGCTTGATGTCCTGCTGCGGCATTTCCTGGCCAGGCACCGGGATGTCCAGGGCGGCGCTGGACGAGGCCATAAGGGTTGCAGCGGATACGGTCGCAAGCACTTCGCGGCGGTTGAGGGTCATGGCAGCGGTCCTCCGGAATTCTTTTATCTTGAGACAATGATGGCCGGACGCTCCTAGGGTCAAGCGCCCGGCCATGAGTTTATCGCTCGCTTTAAGACCTAGTATTTCACAGTCACATCAAACAGGAAGCGGCGGCCGTAGTAATCCAGGCGGCGCAGGCGGTTTTCCTTGTTGTCGTCATAGGCGCGTAAGGGCGTATCCAGCAGGTTGGCGGCCTGGAAGCGCAACGAGATGCGGCTGTTGACGTTATAGCTGGCGCTGAAGTCGACGGTCGTTTCCGGCTCGACGCTGACCAGCGCGCTCGATTCCCAGCCGTAGAGCGCGGTATAGGCGCTGTGATACTTGGCGCCGAGGCGTGCTTCGATCGTGCCGTCGCTGTACCACAGGTCCAGCGTGCCCGTGGTGTCGGCGACGCCGTTCATAGCCAGCGGATTGTTGGTCGGCACGAACTCGGTGATGTCGGAATCGACCAGGGCCAGGTTCGAGTAGACGCCGAACTTCTCGAAGCCCGGAATGAAGCTGAACGGAGTCTGGAAGGTGAATTCCAGACCGGCGATATAGCCCGAATCGTCCTTGTTGACCGGCGAGACCAGGGTGTACGGGTTGCCGTTGATCGTCTCGGTACGCTGGTTGTAGCCGATATAGTTGTCGATCTGCTTGTAGTAGCCGGCGACCGCGAACAGGGCGTCCTTGTCGAAATAGTGCTCGTAGGAGACGTCCAGCTGCACCGCTTCGAAAGGCTTCAGGTACGGGTTGCCGGAAGAGCCCGAGAAGGGCGCGATCGGCGAAATGCTGCGATTGGCCTTCAGTTCGTTCAGCGGCGGACGCGACAGGACCTTGGCGGCGCCGAGCTTGAGATAGGCGCCGTCATTGAGCTCGATCCGCGCCGTGGCGCTGGGCAACAGCTTGATATAGTCGCTGCCGCCGTTCGATGAGGTCTGGATCAGCGGATAGAAGGCCCAGTTGCCGGAAAGATCCTGGAACCAGCCACCGCCGGAGAAGCTTTCACCGGCGCTGTCGCTTTCGACACCGACGGCGCGCAGGCCGATATTGCCGTCCGTGGGCTTGCCGAACAAGGTCGTCTCATAGCGGCCCTGGACGTAGGCCTCGAGCACCTTTTCACGAACCGTGGAATTGTAGTCGACCGACTTCGGATCGAAATCGAGCGCGCCGGCACCGTAGGCCGCCGTCACCAGGCTGTCGAAATCGCCGGTCAGCATGGACGGGACTTCGAAGTTCTTGAATTCGTAAGAGTCGAAATTGCTCGTCGCCAGCGTCGTCACACCCGTCTTGTGCTGGGCCTGGCCGGTGGCCATGGTCATTTCCGACTTGATTCGGTCGGCAAAGCGCAGGCCGAACTGGACCGAGGTCAGGAAGCCACCCGACATGTCGCGGCGGGCATCGAGGGCGATGGCGCTCAGTTCGTCCTTCAGGCGGCCGGGCGCATAGTCGCCCGTGACCCATTCGATGCTCTGGGCGTTATCCTGCGGCTCGCTCGATACCTTGACGAAGGGATCGTCGCCATCCAGCATCCAGTCCATGGTCGCCGGATAGTACTGCATCTTGACGGCCTGCCACAGGTTGCTGCGTTCGGCCTTTGAGTAGGAGGCGTCCGCCGTGACGGTCCATTGGTCATAGGTCCACCGGCCATTCAGGCCCGTGACGATCAGGTCCTTGTCTTCGTTATATTGCGCAATGACCGAGGTGACGGTGCTGTAGGCCGTGCGGGCGCCGACCAGGTCGCCATTGACGATGACGGGGTTGGTATAGCCGCCGGTATTGCCGCCGGCCCAGTTGCCCCAGTTGCCTTCGTACCACTGCTGGTTCTGGTCTTCGCTGATCTTGAAATTCGAATAGAGCAGGTCGTAGGTCAGTTGGAAGTTTTCGTCCGGGCGGTACTGGAAGCCGGTCGAG
The DNA here is from genome assembly GCA_946480525.1 of uncultured Asticcacaulis sp. The sequence goes on from CAMLLA010000005.1 coordinate 18,588, forward strand.
ACGCTGTAGCGGTCCGAGGTCAGGAGCTTAGCTTCGGCGGCCGCGCCCCACGGCGTCGGCACCTTGGGCCCACCGGTGACGATCGGGCCGGTCGAGTTGGCCGGGCGGATGCTATCGTCGTTATAGCCCCAGCCCTGGAAGCTTTCGTAGCCATTCTTCTGGCGCTGGGCCGTGACGCCGATGACAAAGGCGAATTCCGGCGTCAGCTTTTTGACGAAGGAGCCCGAGGCGCGATAGCCGAGACCATCATAGTCTGGGAAGGCCGTGCCGCCGTCGTAATAAACGGCGCCGGCGCGCGCCACCAGTTCCGGCCCGCGATATTCGAGCGGACGGATGGTCTGGATATCGACCGTGCCGGAAATGCCGCCGGCGATCAGCCTGGCCTCGGACGACTTGTAGACGCTGACGCCCGAGACGACTTCCGACGGATAGATTTCCCAGCGGACATTGCGGTCGGGTTCAGAGGACGCGACTTCGCGGCCGTTGACGGTGCCCAGCACCATGCGCGGGCCGATGCCACGGATAGCCGCCTGGCTGTCATTGCCACGGTCACGCGTTGTATTGACGCCCGGCAGGCGCGCGATCGATTCAGCGATGGTCACGTCGGGCAGGACGCCGATGTCCTTGGCGGCGATGGCTTCCATGACACCTGTTTCGCGGCGCTTGACGTCGAGTGCGTCGCGCATCGACTTGCGCATGCCGACGACGACGACGTCTTGCGATTCCGCCTGGGCGTCGGCCGACGCTTCGGCGGCTGCCGGAGTGGCGGCGTTTTCAGCCGTTGCGGCGCGCGCCAGGACGATCGAATTGCCGGCGCGCGACTTGACCGTCAGACCGGTGCCGCTGATCAGCGCGTCGAGCGCCGCGTCAGCAGTCATGCTGCCCTGGACGGCATTGGTACGGATGCCGCGAAGTTCGCTGGCGGCCGCCAGAACCTGGAGGTCCGACTGCTGCACAAAGCTCGGCACCGCGGTGACGGCGTCCTGCGCCGGAATATTGAATGCTTTTTCCTGCGCCATGGCGGGCGCCGCCACGATGGCCACGGCGGCGACAGAGCCCATCAGGGCAGCGCGCAAGCCGGCACTATAAAAGTCTCTCATGTGAATTCCCCTGTCTTCAGACATCTTGAACGAGGGACACTTCCCGGCCCCTTCAATAACCAGATGAACGGCAGGGATTTTTTCCGCCGGTATTATCGTACAAATTTATGACGAGGCGGATTGTGTGCCAATTATGATACGGTCGTGCCGGATGCTGACCGGCACGCCGAAGGCGCTGTGAACGGCGCGCGCAAAGGCTTCGGGACGGTCGACCTGGAAGCCGCCGACCAGTTTCACATCGTGCAGCGCCGCATCGGTAATGACGATCTGCTGGTCATTATAGCGGTTGAATTCGGCGGCGGCGGCGCTGAGGCTTTCCTCGCGCAGGATGATCTCACGTTCGCGCCAGGCCAGCTTGCGGTCGATCTCGTCCGGCTGGTCGATGACGGCGACGGCTTCCGCCGCCTCGGCGACGAAGGCGCGACTGCCGGCCGACAGGCGCGTGCGCTTTTCGGGATCGCGAACGCTCCAGGTTTCGACCGTACCTTCCGTCACCAGCACGTCGGCGCCGCCGGCGTGGCGGCGGACACTGAACGCCGTGCCGACGGCGCGGACACGGATATCGCCGGCGGAAACGACGAACGGGGCATCGGGGTTCTTGGCGACTTCGAACCAGGCCTCGCCCCTGACCAGTTGCACCTTGCGCGCCGTTTCTCCCATGGAGACTTCGACGTGGCTGTCGGTGTTGATGGCCGCCAGCGACCGGTCGCTCAAGGGCACGTTGCGCAGTTCGCCACGCCGCGTTTCGTAGGTGGCGCGCCGCGACACGGCGTAACCCACGCCCAGAATGGCCGCGACTGACGCCGCCAGTCCGCCCATCAGCACACGACGGCGGGTCCAACGACCTTGCAGGCGGGCGGCGGCACGTGGCGCGACGCCAGGCAATACAAGCGGACTTGAGAGCACGTCGGCCGGCGCGACGGCAGCGTGGCCGTGCGTCAGCACCTGCGCCCGGTCGAGCAGCATCCACGCCGCTTCGGCGCGCAGGTAAGCACCAGCATGGCGGCGATCCGCGTCGTGCCAGACCTGGAAGGCCGCTTCGGTTTCAGGGTCTGTCGTCCCCGCCCTGCGCGCCACCCATTCGGCGGCTTCGCCGTCAATCCGCGACATGCCTCACTCCGGCAGTATTGTGCGGAACGGTGGCGGTCAGCAGAGGCTGCTCGGCCAGGGTACGCAGGATCAGGTTCAGCCCCTTGGCGGTTTCCTTCTCGACGACATTCTCGCTGAGGCTCAGGCGCTTCGCCGTCTCGGCCTGCGACAGGCCATGGACCTTGCGCAGTTCGAAGACCTGGCGGCAACGCTCAGGCAGAGCGCCGATCAGGCCAAGGACGCGCGTCAGCTCGGCGCGCGCCGAGGTCGCCTTTTCAGGATCCGGTGCATGGTCGGCCAGCCCCAGGTCGTCGAGGTTCTGAACCGTCATGATCGACACCACGCGGTTGCGCCGGACCTGCTCGAGGACGATGTTGCGCGCCGAGCGGAACAGATAGGCGCGCGGGTCCAGAATGTGATCCGTCCGCTCGATCCGCAGCAGGCGGCAATAGACTTCCTGCACGATGTCATCGCGTTCATCCGCCTTTACGCCCAGCCGGGTCAGCCATTGGCGCAGATCCGCTTCGTGAGGCAGGATCTGCGTACCGATAAAAGCCAGCAACGCGGCGCGACTGTCCGCCGCCGTCATGGCCTGTTTCCTGATGTTACGATGCGCGACGCGATCATTTCCGCCACCCTGCCCTACGTTTTCCCTGCAAAGCGGCAGGTTTCACGTCCCGCCGCACTTTTATGGGCGAGTCATAGCACATGTTGGGATGAACGCGATCAATATTGTATGACAAATATCAGTTAGCCGCCGGCTGTGACCTGTTCAGCACGATTGTCTTCGCTGCCTGGGGCACTTTGAAGGTCAGGGCCTCGGCATTGTCGAGCCCGGCTTCGCTATCCGCGACGCCGACAACCGCGTTCGTGCCCGGCCTGAGCCAGGCGCTGTAGGTGAAGGCGTTGCCGGCCCTGACCATCGCCACCTTCACCCCGCCGGTAAAGTCGGCGGTCAGATATTGCGCCGGCTGGCCGGTATCAGGGACGCTGAACGTGACCTCGACAGGCCAGACATATTGCGCCTTTGGCCATTCGATCGCCGGCAGGGCATTGCCCTTGAAATCGAAGAAGGCGGCGTTTTCCCAGTCCGACCCCTGCGCCCAGCGCGTCTTGCATCGGGTCGACACCCACGCCGGCTCCCAGTAGACGACACCGATGCCGCCATTGTCGAGCGTCAGCTGCATGATGTCGTGCATGTATGTCGCCTGGCCCGCCGGGGTGACCGGATAGGCCTTGAGCGCCGAGTCCGAGCCCAGCAGGTTGCGGGCAGTGTCCGCCCATTCGTCGGTAAAGGCATGACCGGTCTCGACCACGATCACCTCCTTGCCGAAGCGATGGTGGATGCGGCGAATCGCTTCCGATAATCCGGAAAAGTCCATCTTCGACCACTTGCTGTAATAGCTGAGGCCGATGATGTCATAGCCTGTAACGCCTGCCTTGGTTGCCGCTTCGAACCACGGCTCGACATTTTCCGGCTGGGCGACGTGCAGCATTATTTCCGGCTTTGCGGAACTGTCAGTGCTGGCATCCCGGACACCCTTGATACCGGCATTGAACAGGCGGGCATTGCGCGTCCAGTTGATCGGCGCGTGCTCCTCGGGCTTCGGCCGCAGGATTTCGCCATTGGTTTCGTTGCCGACCTGGATCATGTCCGGCATCAGCCCTTCGGCCTGGAGCGCGTCGACCGTATCAAGCGTGTACCTGTAAAGCGCCTCAACCTGCTGGTCATCGCTCATCTTCGCCCAGGCGGCGGGGACAAGCTGCTTGCCGCCGTCGGCCCAGTCATCCGAATAGTGGAAGTCGAGCAGCACCTTCATGCCGGCCGCCTTCGCCTCGCGGATGGTGACCTTGACGTCATCGAGGTCGGAATAGGGCGTCCATTTGGCGTCGACCCAGATGCGCACCCGCACCAGGTTGTGACCGGACTGGGCGAAGATCACGTAGGCGTCCTGGGTCCGGCCTTTGTAGCTGTAGCGCGCGCCACAGTCCTTCATTTCGTTGACATAGGACAGGTCGGCGCCGAACCAGTAGCTGCGGTCTTGAGCATGGACGGACGGCGCGATCAGGACGGCCAGGGCGAAGGCGAGTTTCAGTTTATGTGTCATATCAAACCAGATGCACGCCGGCGGCTGTTTCCGCCGGATGGCGGAACGATTTTGCAGAGCCTGCCGCAAAAATACCTTTCCGCCAACATGGTGACATCACAGCCCTGCCCTCCCATATGCAATCTGTTACCTCATTTTGCGGAGTTCCCGGCGAATGCGTTTCCTGTTTCGCTTAAAGCCTCCTGTGCTGTCCGTGGTCCTGTCTTTTTGTATGTGTTTCGCGTTGATGCCCTTATCCTCCGTTGCCAAAGCCGCACCGGACCGCGACCGTCTGGTTCTGGCGTTCGGCGATTCCCTCACCGCCGGCTACGGTCTCAAATCCTCCGAAAGTTTCCCGGTTCGCCTTGAAGCCTTGCTACGCGCCGAAGGGCAAAGGGTACGTGTCCACAATGCCGGTGTCTCCGGCGACACCACGGCCGACGGCAAGGCCCGGCTCAGCCGTGTGCTGACGGGGCTGAAGCGCAAGCCGGACCTCGCCATTGTTGAGTTGGGCGCCAACGACATGTTCATGGGCCATGACCCCAAGGCTACCGAAGCCAATCTCAATGCCATCGTCGCTGACCTGAAGGCCCGCGGCGTCCCTGTCGTCCTGGCCGGCATGTACGACACGACCAGCCTCGGTTTCAGCTATTTCGATCAGTTCAATGCCATCTATCCCCGCGTTGCCAAACGCCAGGGCGTGACGCTGTACCCGTTCTTCATGAAGGACGTGGTGATGGACAGCAGCCGGTTGTTGAAGGATCGCGTCCATCCCAATGCACGCGGCGCCGATACCATCGCGCGAAACATCCTGCCGACGATCCGGGCGGAACTGAGCCGACAATACCGCACGAGCCATTCCCGCTGAATCACGTTTTGTTCTTGGCAGCGGAATCCAGGGATGATAGGCTTAGGATACTGGATTCATTCAGGATTCAAATCATGACCATCCGTGTCCTGCACCGCATCGATAAAGACCGCAACATGGCGCGCGGCTATGAGCAGTCGGTTCAGCCCGGTCTGTTCGGCGATGTTTCCGTCCTGCGGCACTGGGGACGGATCGGCACAGTGGGCCAGTCGAAGGAATACTGGTTCCGCGACGAGACCGAGGCGGCGCAAGAAGCCGGCGCCGTCTTGCGCCAGAAGCAGAAACGCGGATACGTGCTGCTGGAACCGGCAGCGGCAACGGATATCTGATGGCCGTCTATATCGACGACATGTATCGCTACGCCATCGGCCAGTTCCGCGGCATGCGCATGTCGCACATGATCGCCGACACGCCTGACGAGCTGCACGCCATGGCCCGGACAATCGGCATGCGGCGGGAATGGTACCAGGGCGACCACTACGACGTGCCCCTGCCCCGCCGTCATGACGCCCTGGCCGCCGGCGCCATCGCAGTCACCTACCGCCAATGCGGCATGATGCGCCGCCGGCTGGTGATCGAAGGCACATGCGGTGACCCGGCCGACGCCGCCCGATGGTACCGGCAATGGTTGAAGGGCGGGAAGGCCAATTAGAGCGATATTAGAAGCGAAACAAAAATTTAGGTCGGAAGGATGATTCCAACCAAAATCATGCCGATCTAATGTCGCAAATGGATCATATGCTGGTTGCGCGACTTGGCGGATCGCGGCAGGCGGCCGCAGCCATTGACGCTGGCAGCCGGCTTAGGTAGTCATTGTAATCCGTTTCAATAAGAGGCCCCGACATGATCCCAAAGACACGCGCCCTTCTCATAATGGCCGCCGCCGCTGCCGTGACCATGGCGCAACCCGCTCTGGCGGATCCCGCCGGCGACGCCGTGGCCGGCAAGAAGGCCTTTGCGGCCTGTGGCGTTTGTCACGCGGTCGTCGCCAACAAGAACGGCGTCGGTCCTTCCCTGTTCGGCATCTCGGGAAAGGCGGCCGGCTCTAGCGCCGGTTTCAAATATTCCGACGCCATGAAGGCGGCCGGCAAGTGGACGCCTGAAAAGCTCGACGCCTTCCTGGCGGATCCGAAAAAGACCGTGCCCGGCAACAAGATGCCATTTGCCGGCATCAAGGATGCCAAGCGCCGCGCTGACATCGTCGCCTATATCCAGACGCTGAAATAGGCCGGGGCCTTAAGGCTCAAGAAAAAAGGCGCCCGCGAACCGCGGGCGCCTTTTTGTTATTCTGCCTCCCCGAATCCAAGTGATTTGGGGAGACAGGGAGATCAGTGGTCCACCGCCCCTGAGGCGCCGAGACCCGTCTGCGAGCGGACGAACTGGGCGAAGAACTTTTCACGCTCGGCCTTGGCCTTGGCGGAATTGTCCGTCACCGAGAACAGCCAGGTGCCGGCGAAGGCAACGATCATGGCGAACAGCGCAGGATACTTGTAAGGGAAGATCGCCGCGTCGTGATGCAGGACGTCGACCCAGACAGTCGGGCTCAGCACGGTGAGCGTCAGCGCCGTGATCAGCCCCATGGACCCGCCCAGCACAGCCCCGCGCGTCGTCAGTTTCGACCAGTACATGCTGAGGAACAGGATCGGAAAGTTGGTCGACGCCGCGACCGAAAAGGCAAGGCCTACCATGAAGGCGATGTTCTGCTGTTCGAAGACGACGCCCAGCACGATGGCGACAATGCCCAGCACCACGACCGCGCCGCGCGACACCGCCATCTGCGACTTTTCGCCGACATCGCCGCTGCGGATGACGTGGGTGTAAAGGTCAAGCGCCACAGCCGAGGCGCCGGCCAGCGCCAGGCCAGCGACGACCGCCAGGATGGTCGCGAACGCCACAGCCGAAATGAAGCCCAGGAAGATGTCGCCGCCGACCGCCTTGGCGAGGTGGACGGCCGCCATGTTGTTGCCGCCGAGCAGCGCACCCGTCGCGTCCTTGAACGCCGGGTTGGTGCCGACCAGAAGGATGGCGCCGAAGCCGATGACGAAGGTCAGGATGTAGAAGTAGCCGATGAAGCCGGTAGCGTAGAAGACCGACTTGCGCGCCTCCTTGGCGTCACTGACGGTAAAGAACCGCATCAGGATGTGCGGCAGGCCGGCGGTGCCGAACATCAGGGCCAGGCCCAGCGAAATGGCGGAGACCGGGTCGGAAATCAGCACGCCCGGCGCCATGATCGCGCCCGCCTTGGGGTGAACCTCGACGGCCTTTTCGAACAGCTGGCTGAAATCGAAATTGACGGATTTCATGACCATGACGGCCATGAAGGTCGCGCCCGACAAAAGCATGACGGCCTTGATGATCTGGACCCAGGTGGTCGCCAGCATGCCGCCGAACAGCACATAGGCGACCATCAGGATACCGACCAGCACAACGGCAACAAGGTAGTCGAGACCGAACAGGAGCTGGATCAGCTTGCCCGCGCCGACCATTTGCGCAATCAGGTAGAAGGCCACGACTGTCAGCGAGGACAAGGCTGACAAGAAGCGGATCGGCTTCTGGCCCAGGCGATAGGACGCCACGTCCGAGAAGGTGAACTTGCCCAGGTTACGCAGGCGCTCGGCCATCAGGAACAGGATGATTGGCCAGCCGACCAGGAAGCCGATGGAATAGATCAGGCCATCGAAGCCGGAGGTGAAGACCTGAGCCGAAATACCGAGGAAAGACGCAGCCGACATATAGTCGCCGGCGATCGCCAGGCCGTTCTGAAAGCCGGTAATCTTGCCGCCGGCGGTGTAATAGTCCTTGGTCGACGCCGAGCGCTTGGAGGCCCAGCGCGTGATGCCGAGCGTCAGCAGGACAAAGGCGAGGAA
>CAMLLA010000006.1 GCA_946480525.1 uncultured Asticcacaulis sp.
AAACCGCTTACACTTTTGGCTACGCCGAACTCCGTTTCGCCATATCGCTCTAGGCCAGTGTGAGCCTAACGCTGGTCGTCATGTCGTCATGCAGGTTCTCAGCCTTACGGACCGCTGCCTTGACGGGAAGCAGGTAACTGTTTGACGCCTTGTGCGGAAACAGCGAGGTCTGCCAGCTGGTGGCGCCAATGGATGCAGTCACCTTTACCGAGCCCCAGCCGCGGGTTTCGGCCTGGCAGCGGATGGCGAAAGCGATATCTTCCGGCAGGGTAATAAACACCCATGACGCCGTTTCGGCGTGCCAGCGCCACAGCTTTGCCTCGAAACTATAGCTCACGGCTGGCCTCGCCGCGCTTGACGGCGCCATACCACGCCCACAGCAGATGCGAGGCGATGGAGCGGTAGGGCGACCAGGCAAGGGCCCGTTCGGCGCAGTATAGCTCGCTAGGCCGTGCCTCCAGCCCGTCCAGCCAGCCGACGGCTTCGCGCAGGGCGATATCGCCAACCGGAAACAGGTCCAGCCGGGCTTCGGAGAACATCAGATAAACTTCGGCGGTCCAGCGGCCGATGCCTTTCAGCGCCATCAGGTGCTTGACGGCGGCTTCGGTTTCCATGGCGGCCAGCGCTTCGGCGGTGAAATGACCGGAATGAAAGGCTTCGGCCAGGGCGCGGGCATAGCCGATCTTGGGCCGCGACAGGCCGTAGCCGCGCATCAGGTCGTCGTCGTGGCTGAGCAGGACTTGAGGGCTCACCTCACCCAATCCGGCATGCAGGCGCGCGATAATGGTGTTGGCGGCCTTGACCGACAGCTGCTGCTCGACGATCAGGCCCAGCAGGGCGGGAAAGCCGTTGTCGCGCTTGCGGAAGGTGATGTGGCCGAACTGTTCGGTGATCGGCCGCAGCTTCGCATCGGCGGTGGCAAGAGCGGTCAGATGGGCGGGATCGAGGGGTGTCATACTCGGCTTATACGGAAAGGCCTGCGCAAAAGCGGCAGTAGATTTGCTTTTTTGCTGTCCGTTGCACGGGAAGTGACGCCCTGCGCCCACCTGAGTATCAAAAGATGTACGGTTACGGTTCCGCGACCGCCGGCCGTGTTATCTGGTGAAGTTCCATTTGTCGAAATTGAACAGCGGCCTGTCTCCCTTGCCGCGGAATACGATGAACAGATCGTGCTTTCCAGTGGCGCCGGATACCGTCGTGGTTAAGGCCCGCCACACGTCCATGCCGCCCGTTGCTGTGACCGGCAGCTTGCCAATAAGGGGACCATCGACCTGATCGAGGTGAAGCTCGATCAGACCGTTATCTTCAACGCTTGAGACATTAGCGTTGAAGCCGGCGGCGCCCTGTGTGCCGAAGTCGACGCCGGCGACCTTGATGTAGCTGAGATCGGTAATCCGCGTCACATACATGCCGACGGTATCGCTCTTTTCGGTCGTAACGCCTGGCGCCCAGTAAAAGGGACGGTCTCGGTCGCGCTTGATACGAGAGGTCCATGCGATCGTTTCAGCTTCCACAGGGGTATAGGGATTGAGCGCGCCGATCTGCGGCGCGCTGGTCCGGTTCCACCAGCCCAGGTTCGGGATGGTTCCGTCGGCATTGTATTCGAACTTCGCCACATTGACCGACCGGCGCTCGTGATGGATCGGCGTCAGGGCAAAATTCAGCTCGTAATTGAAGCCGAACACATAGGAAGCCCCCTTGTAGTCGATGATGCCGGGATGATTCCCGGTCGACGCCGAATTGTGCTCCATGATCTCGCCCTTATAGGTCCACGGCCCCGTCGGGTGATCGCTCATGGCGTAGCCGATCCCCTCCGAGCAGCAGGTCGAGGCAAAGGCCATATAGTATTTGTTCTTACGCTTGAAGAACCAGGGGCCTTCCTGATAATCCGTCAGGCGCTCGATCTTCTCGACCTTGCCTGAGTAGGACACCATATCCTTGTTCAGCTTGACGTACCAAAGATCGGGATTGCCCCAGTAAAGATAGGCCTGACCATCGTCGTCGATGGCAACCGTGGGATCGAAAAACCCGTCCTGAGGGCCGACCAGCGGATGGCCCAGCGCATCTTTGAACGGGCCTTCGGGGCGGTCGGCCACAGCAACGCCAATCACGTTCTTCGGACTGCCTGGGTTGCTGATCGAGGCATAAAAATAGAACTTTCCGTCGCGTTCGATGATTTGCGGCGCCCATGCATCGTTCGATTGCACCGCCCACGGAAACGTCTTCAGCGACGCGACAGCGCCCTTGTCCGTCCAGTTCACCATGTCGGTCGACGTGTATAGGCGCCAGTCCAGCATCTTGAAACCGGTGGCATCGTCTTCGTCATGGCCGGTATAGAGATACACGGTTCCGTCATGGACCATGGGCGCCGGATCGGCGGTAAATCGGGTCTGGATGACAGGTTCGCTTGCATGGGCGGCGACCCACGAAGACATGAAGATCGCGGCCGGCAGGACCATGTGTCTTATGACGGATTTCATGCTTATCGTCCTCTCCATGGTCTTATCGCGCGGGCGGAGGCGTTGATACGCCGGCTTCGGTCTGCACCACCGGCTTCAGCGTGCCGTCCGGATTGTATTCCAGGTATTCGACGGTAACAGCGCGGCGCCCCAGGGCGCCCTTCTCATTGCCGATCGACAGGGCGGCGTTGTGCAGGAAGATGTACCATTGGCCCTTGAACTCGGCGATGCCGGCATGGATGGTAAAGCTGTTCCTGGCCGGTCCGGTCAGTTCGCCACGATAGGTCCACGGGCCATTCAACGAAGTCGCCGTGGCATATGAGATATGCTCGTCCGCCTGCGCCGGGCGGTCCAGCGAGGCATAGGTTAGATAATAAAGCCCGCCACGTTTGTGCAGCCACGGGCCTTCCTCGAAATGGGGTGGTGTGATCTTGCGGATGGGGCCATCGAGCTCGATCATATTGTCTTTAAGTTTCGCGATATAGCAGTCGCGGTTCCCCCAGGCGATCCAGGTCGTGCCGTCATCATCGGTGAAGACGGTCGGGTCGATGTCTTCCCAGCTGTGCTTGCCTTCGGGCGTCATCTGATCGGTGATCAGCGCGGAGCCCTTGGCGTCTTTGAACGGGCCGGTCGGGCTGTCCGACACCGCGACGCCGATCGCCTTGCCGGGATGGGTATTGTCGTGCTCAACCGCGGCGTAGAACCAGAACTTGCCGTTCTTCTGGATCATCTGCGACGCCCAGGCGTCCTTTTGGGCCCATTTGAAGTCCTTGACATTCATGATCGGCGCGTGCGGCGTCCAGGTCTTCATGTCCTTGGTCGAAAAGACCAGCCATTCGCGCATGTCGAACATTTGGGGGCCGGAGGCCTGGTCATGTCCCGTGTAAAGATAGAGGGTGTCCCCAACCACCAGCGGCGCCGGATCGGCCGTGAACTTGTCGCGGATGGCCGGGTTGGAGCCGGGCGCGTAGTCCTGCGCCGCCAGTGGCCCGGCCGCAAGAGCCCAGAGGGCAGCGCCCGCAATCAGGTGTTTCGGTATCATGAGCGTCTCCCGGAATCGTTATTCTTCCGGTAGCGCTAACACGCCGTGGAGTCAATGCAATTGTCTGAGTATATGGTTGAGCCGTGCTGCCACGACCATAGCCAGACTTTCAGCCAAAACCGCTACACACTTTTTGGCATATCGCTCTACCTACGATTTGATGCAACCCACCTGCGCCACGCGGTATTCGCGGCGCAGCGTATCGGCGACGATGCCGTAATTGCGCTTGGTAATGGTCGCTTCGGAATCGTAGTCCGGTTTCCGCTGGCTGGCATTGGCCAGTTGCACGACGGTTTCCGGCACCGAAGTGTAGATGCGGCCGCGGCGGGGGGCTTCCTTGATGACGATGCCGACAACGCGCGAATTGTCGTCTATGACCGGACCGCCCTTCAGGTGATCGAGGTCGCCTTCGATGCCCAGCGTCCGGCCGGCAGCCGCCCAGGCCAGCACGACCTCATTGTGGCCGCCGCGCTTGGAGCGTTCCAGCACCGTCGCGCCGATCAGGCGCGCCGTGGCTTCACCGGGTTCCCCGGCGGGAAAACCCGGCATGAAACCGCGAATGCCAGGCTCGATCGTCTTGGGATCGACCAGTGACAGTGGGCGTGCGCCGCCGTCAGTCACGCCGATGACGTAGCTGTCGATGCCCGGCACTTCGCGTACCTTGAATGGCACGCCCAGATTGCCGCCGATATTGAGGAAGGGGTGTGTGCAGCCACGAATGCTCTGGCGCGACACCACCCAGTCGCCGGTCTGCGACAGGCTGAACGCCGTGCCGGTCATGACCTTTTGGTCGTCGATCGGCAGGTTGATGATCGATCCGGCGGCAAAGGGCGTGAAGTTGGCGAACAGCGCCATCTCACCCACACCTGGCGGTGGCGGCGCGGGCGGCGCCGGTGAGTTCTCATGCCACTGGCTGGTGACCATCGTGATGATGGCGACGCATGCACCGTAAAGAAGCCAGTCTAGCTTCATGGCTCGACCTTACTGGACGGTGGCGGCGAGGAGCAGGGCGGCGGCGAGCTTGGCGGCGACCAGCAGCACGGCGGCGGACACTTCGCCTTCATTCATGCGGTTGGGCAGGCCGGCCAGCAGGAAGTCCACCATGCGGAAGACAAACAGTTGCAGAAGAATGGTCGCGCCGCCCCAAAGGACGATTTCGCGTAAAGACGTCGAGGCGACGATGGAGGCAGCCAGCGGAATGGCCAGGCCGATAATGACGCCGCCATAGCCGACAGCGGCAGCAGAATTGCCTTCGCGGATTTGCTGAATTTCCTTATAGGGCGTCAGGATGGAATAGACGGTCGCGCCGATCATCAGCATCAGCAATGCGACGCCGCCGTGCAGCAGGGTGGTGACGAAACCCGAGGCGAAGGCCTGCATTTCCGGACGCAGCACTTCGGGCGTCAGGAAGCTGAGATTGAGCGTATCGGATGTCATGTGCGAAACGGTCCCCTGCGGCACTTTTTGCGGTGCGGTCCGATGGCGTTCTCCATCAGCCCGCTAGTAATGAGGGAAACTTCCTGCAAGATCAAGTCCACGCTTCCACGCCTGTGGACACTTTCGCTGTGAATTGCGCGACGCGTTACAAATACGCGATTTACGACACCATGCCGGCAGCCAAGTGGGCGAACGGCAGGCTTTCCGAATGATCGTCGTCGTGCGTGCTGTCCTCGTTTGACGCAATTTCCTCGCGCTGGTTGCGGCGCAGCACGCTTGCGCGTTGCTTCTCGCTCTCCGACTTCAGCTGACCGCAGGCGGCCAGGATATCGCGGCCGCGCGGCGTGCGGATCGGCGAGGCATAGCCGGCCTTATTGAGCACAGCGGCAAAGGTCTCGATCGTGCGCCAGTCGGAACACTGATAATCGGTGCCGGGCCATGGATTGAACGGGATCAGGTTGATCTTCGCCGGAATGCCCTTGAGCAGGCGGATCAGGGCGCGGGCTTCGGCAGGCGTGTCGTTGATGCCCTTCAGCATGACATACTCGAACGTCACGCGGCGTGCGTTCGACAGGCCCGGATAGGCGCGGATCGCCGCCATCAGGGTCTCGATATTGTACTTCTTGTTGAGCGGGACCAGGACGTCGCGCAGCTCATCATTGGTGGCGTGCAGCGATATGGCCAGCATGGCGGCGGTGCGTTCGCCCAGGGCATGCAGTTCCGGCGTGACGCCCGAGGTCGATACCGTGATGCGGCGGCGGGAAATGGCGATGCCTTCGCCGTCCGAAATGATATCGATGGCGGCGGCGACATTGTCGAGATTGTAGAGCGGTTCACCCATGCCCATGAAGACGATGTTCGACAGCTGGCGGTCTTCCTTCGGCGATGGCCATTCGCCGAGGTCGTCGCGCGCTACCTGGACCTGGGCGACGATTTCGGCGGTCGTCAGGTTGCGCACCAGCTTTTGCGTGCCGGTATGGCAGAACGAGCAGTTGAGCGTGCAGCCGACCTGGCTGGAGACGCACAGGGCGCCCGCGCGGCCGACTCCAGGGATATAGACGCTTTCGACTTCGATGCCCGGCGCCATGCGGATCAGGTACTTGCGCGTGCCGTCCCTGGAGATCTGGCGCTCGACGATTTCGGGCCGCATCAGGGTAAATTTTTCGCGGAACAGAGCGCGCTGCTCCTTGGCGATGTCGGTCATCAGGTCGAAATCGGTGAAGCCGTAATGGTGCACCCAGCGCCAGATCTGCTGCATCCGCATCCTAGCCTTGCGCGCCTCGACGACGCCCGAGTCAATCAGGGCCTGCGTCAGGCCTTCGCGCGTCAGGCCGGTGATGTTCACCAGCTGAGTGGGGGCAGGCTTTTGAGACAGGTCGAGCGTATGGGCCAAGGCAAGCGGCTTTCGGACAGGATATTTCGGGGATGAAGGCGCGGCTTATACAGGAAAAGGTCGGCCTTGTCTAATGAGCTGTCAGCCTGACTTTTTGCCGTCTCCTGATATGTCGGCGCGCGACGGCAAATTCCTTCCTGATTTCTTGAAGTGCAGAATACTCCACGGCTGATATGGAGCACGCATGGTGACGATCAGGAAATGGCCCCGAATTTTGGCACAAGTTTCGGAAGCCGACCACGCGGACCTGTTTGCGTCCGAAGACCCGCGACAGATCGCAGTGTCACTGAAACGCATCGCCGAAACCAGCCATTGCCAGGACGCACCCTATGATCGTGCTATGAAAATCCTATCGGACTATATGGTTCAAGATGGCGCGGTTCTGTCGACGCGCCAGCAGCAGATAGCGGACGAGGTAAAGGACTGGCTGCGCAATCTGTTCATGGTTCGGGGCTGAAGCGATATGCCACAAAGTGTGCAGCGGCTTGGCTAAATATTGCGGCAAAACAAAAATCCACGTCATCGTTTCGTCGCGATTTTGACGGTAGGGTGCGACCGGGGCGGGCATCCTGTGTTCGGGAGACCGTCATGTTGTCCTTGAAATCCGCTGCCGTGGCTCTGCTGGCTGCGCCTGTCGTCGCGCATGCCGGGCCGCTGACCTACGACAATCCGCTTGGCATCACGGTTGCGATGGAAGAGGAGCGCGGTCCTGCCGCTGATCCAGGCGGGCGGTTGCGCGCGGCGATTGCCCGCCTTGAAACCAAGCTCGGCCAGGCGTCGACGGGACCGGAGCCCAAGGTCGACACCTCGACAGGGACGGCGATCGCCTTTGTCGTGCGGTCTTTTGGCAAGGACAGCGGCCAGATTCACATGTTTGTGGCGTCGGAAAGCGGTAGCGGCATCTGTCATATTCGCGCGCCGGCACGGTCTGAGGCTCAGTCGCATATCCCGCAACTCCTGCTGCTGTGCCTGGCCAATTTCGGCAAGCCTGGCGGGCCTGCCGCGACGTCGTCGCCCCCTGTTACCGCGGCAAAGCCCGTGGTGATCAAGGCCGCGGCCAATGCCCGCTTTGCCCAGAATTGGGCGAAGGTCGACGGCGTCTATTTCCGGCTGATCGGCACGTTCGGCGTGGGCGGCATGGCGGCCATGGATTTCGAACCGGTCATCCTGTTCAAGGATGGCTCATATGTCGAAATCGGCGATCAGGCGCTGGAAGACATGGACCTCAGTGCCGACCGTCAGGCGCGGCCCAAAGCGTGGGGGCGGTGGAGCAGAACCGGTGCGGCTTTCGTGCTGACCGGGATAAGCGGCCAGCCTGACACATATGAGCTTCAGCAAGGCCGGTTCTTCAAGGCCTTTCCGGCGTCCGCAGGGAAACTGCTACCGGCCTATAAACGCCTGTCCGGCGGAGGCAATGCAGCGCTGGGAGGCGAAGTGACGATCGCAATCAAGAGCAAGATCGCCTTTGCGCCGGATGGCCGCTTCGTTGAGGGCGCGGACGTCGGCGCGGTGAGTTCGGGCAGTCAAAGCGGCTGGGCGACAGCCGTTGCTGCCAGCAACGGTAAGAACGGCACCTACGTGGTCAAGGACCACACCCTGACGCTCACCTATGCGGACGGCACCGTCAAGCGCGAGTTCTTCGCCTTTGCGTCGAGGAAGACGCCGCCGCAGCCTGATCCTGAGATGATCTTTGTCGGCGACAGCGTCTATACCGACGATTAACGCCCGATGTAGCGCTCGGGCTTGTGAAATCCGATCAGCACGCCGCTCATGGCGATCGCCGACAGGATCGAAAAGACGATTTGCTGGCCGTTGAGGACGAAGATCGATGCCGACAGGATGAGCGCATCGCAGACCATCTGCGTCTTGCCGGCATTGATGTTTCGCGTTTTCTGGAGATATAGCGCCAGCACGCCCGTACCTCCGGCGCCTGCGCTGTGACGGGCCAGGGACAGGATGCCCATGCCGATGACCGTGCCGCCGAAAAGCGCGGCGAAGACCGGATGGACCTTGTCGAGATGGAAAGCATAGGGCGCCAGTTGCGCGCCCGCCATGATGGCCAGGTTGACGATGACGGTCTTCAGCATGAAGCGCTTGCCCATGGCCGGCCAGGCAAACAAAAAGAACGGGATGTTAATCAGCAGGAACAGCAGGCCGACCGGCAGGGGCACGACATAAGAGGCCAGCAGCGCGATGCCGGCGACTCCGCCGGTGACAAGACCCGCCGCCTTCAGGAACATCATGCCCAGGACGACGAATGAACAGCCGATGGCAAACGCGTAGATGTCTTCGATCAGGGTGTGCTTGACGGCCGGATAGAGCAGGCTCTCTTTGTCGTCGTTGGCGGTCGTCACTGAGGCTATGACTGGTGGCATGGCGCATCCATCAGGTTGGTGAGCCTGGCGTGCATCCTGTCCTGCGGCGCGCATATGTTTACGCTTGAAACTATCATGCCATAGATTTCACGCAGCGAAAACCGTCTTCTATGTCCGAGTGATTTAGTCTGAAGCGATCATCTGCTTTTCTTATACCTCCCTGGCTTTGCCGGGGAGGGGGACCGCGCGAGTGAGCCATCATCAGATGGCGAGTGAGATGTGGTGGTGGGGGTTTCTTGTTTTCTATCCTACTCCACGTCATCTCCTGACCTTTGCAGAGACTTGGCGGACACAATCGAGCGTGTTCTCAAATAAGAAACCCCACCACCACATCTCATTCGCCACTGCTTGCGCAGTGCCTCATTCGTGCGGTCCCCCTCCCCGGCAAAGCCAGGGAGGTATAAGATAAGACACGCCTCAAACTAAAATCATCACGCTCTAGCTGTGGCAAACCGGACAATCCGGATCGGTTGCCAGTTTCACGACGCGCGATTGCATCGTCAGGCCATCGAAGATCAGCAATTGGCCGCGCAGCGGCTCGCCCGCTCCTGTGATCAGCTTTATGGCTTCCAGCGCCGCCAATGATCCCATGACTCCGGCAAGTGCGCCGACGACGCCGACACGCTCGCAGGTTTCGGCGTCGGGCGGGATTTCCGGCACCAGACACTGATAACAAGGGCTGCCGTCGAACACGGACAATTGCCCGCTCCACCTGCCGAGTGCCGCCGATACCAGTGGTTTCTTCAGCGACTGACAGACGCGATTGACCAAGAGGCGTGTCGGGAAGTTGTCGCAGCCATCAAGCACGAGGTCATAGCCGCCAAGGATATCGGCGGCATTGTCGTTGCTCAGGCGTATGGCGTGAACCTGGCATTCGGTGTGCGGATTGATGCCATGCAATGCCGTCTTTGCAGTGCCGCTCTTCGGTTGGCCGATGTCGCCTGTAGCGTAGAGGACCTGCCGTTGCAGGTTGCTTAAGGACACCACGTCGTCATCGATCAGGCCCAGCTGGCCTATACCAGCCGCCGCCAGATAAAGGGCGGCCGGCGCGCCGATGCCGCCCATGCCGACCAACGCCACCTTGGCGGCTTTCAGTTTCATCTGCCCTGCGCCGCCGATTTCCTTCAGCACGAGGTGGCGGGCATAGCGGTCGATTTCGTCGTCGGTGAGCATAGCGGCTAAATAGGACCGAATGCTCACCGGTCCAAGTTTTTATTCGACGATCAGAAGGGTGACGCCCTGACGAACCAGGGTCAGGTCGAGCTTGGCCGTACCCTTGGTAACGGTCAGCGGGGCAAGTGGCGCCGGGTGCATCACCGAGGCGGCTTCCAGAACCTTGTACTGATCCTGATTGGGCGATGGCGGCGAGCCCATGGTCTGCCAGGCGGCGTAGGCATTGGCGGTTTCCGGATCGACCAGATACTGCGTCACCTTCCGCGTCTTCGCCTTGCCGAGGCCCGACAGGTTGAGCGTCACCGCGGCGTCGGGGCCTTTCAGGTCGTCGTCATTGTAATGCCAGACCAGGACGGCGACCTTCGTTCCGTCGCGCGTCGCCATCACACCGACGTCGTTCTTCTGTGTGACGGACGCCATCATGTCGTCGAGCGGCACCTGCGCCGAACTTGAAGCAGCAATGCGCTCCGGCCCCAGCTGCGCATACATGCGGAAGACATTGAGCACGGGCAGGTCGATGCCGTTGGTCGCCAACTGACGATAGCCGGCAAACCACGGCTGGTCCTCAAAGGTAAAGGCCCAGGTCAGCACGCCTTCGAGATTGACTTTATGGCGGTCCGACAATTCCCAGATGCGGGCGAAAGACGCAGCCGTATAGCTCGAATACATGGTGCCGTTGCGATAGCCATTGGCCTTGCCCGGACAGGCGGCGCAGCCTTCCGGATCGCTTTCACCGATGACGATCGGCGTGTCTTTCAGTTCCGGCACGGCGGCGATCTTCCTGAAGCCGGTATCGACGGCCTTCAACTGGCTGACCATGCCCATCTGGACGTGATCATCGATGAACTTCGGCGTGCCCTTGGCGTGGAAAGCAAGAAAGTCGGTCGGCGTGCCGGTCTCGCCGGTCGCATAGTTCTTGCCCGACACGACGTGCTTGAGGAAGCCGTCCATAAAGGCGCCGTCGGAACCGGCAACGTCGGGCCCGCCGACCCTGGCTTCTGGCAAGGCGCGCTTGACGCCGGCAATGGCGTAGTCGTGCGTCTTGTAAAACTCCTCCGGCGTGCCCTTCCAGTAGGAGGGGCCGTTCGGTTCATTCCACACCTCGAAATACCAGGTCAGGACCTCGTCGCGGCCGTACTTTTCGACATTGTGCTTTGTCCATTGATAGACCAGCTCTTCCCACTTCTTGTAGTCGTTCGGCGGGTAGTTCCAGCCGCCTTCGATCAGTTCGTACCTGAAGCCCGGCCGCCAGGAGTGACGATATTGCGTGCCCTCCGGCGCCGAAGACAGGGCTTCGGGCATGAAACCGATCTGGAGGTAGGGGCGGACACCGCGATCAAGATAACTGTCGATGATCATGTCGGTGATCATCCAGTTATAGACCGGCTTGCCGTCCTTGTCCTCGGTATAGGCGTTGGTCGAGCCCCATTTGAAGGCCGGTGTGCCGTCGCCGGTATTGAGCAGGTTGTGGGCGCGGAAATAGATCTGCTTGGGTCTAAGTTCGCCGAGATGGTCGAGCAGCTTCTGCCCGTCCTTCATGGTGGCGTAGTTGGGCTCGTCGGCGCCGAAAAAGCGCCAGACGGGGTTCAGCGGTCCTTGCGACTTGGCGGCATCGACGGTGATGGTGACGGGAAAGCTGGCTTGCGCCCATACAGGCGTGGTCATCAGGCCGAGCGCGAGCGCCAGACCGGTCATCTGTTTCAACATGGCGTTCCTCTTGTGGCATTATTCTTGTCTGACAAATGCATAGCCCTGAACCAGCGATGCGACAAGCCGTCCGTTATCGTCCAGCGATTGGCCCTTGAAAGCGCGGCATAAAACCGCCAAGTACGAGCCCATGACAGACTCTCAATTTCCCAACTGGCACGGCACGACGATCGTCGCGGTGCGCAAGAACGGCAAGACCGTGATCGCCGGCGACGGCCAGGTCTCCATGGGCGCCACGATCGTCAAGGGCGGTGCAAAAAAGGTCCGGACGCTGGCGGGCGGCAAGGTCATCGTCGGTTTTGCCGGCGCCACCGCAGACGCCTTTACACTGCTGGAACGCCTTGAGGCCAAGCTCGAACTCTATCCTGACCAGCTGGCGCGCGCCTGCGTCGACCTGGCCAAGGACTGGCGGACCGACCGCTACCTGCGCCGCCTCGAGGCGATGCTGCTGGTCGGCGACCGCAACCACATCCTGACGATCACCGGTGTCGGCGACGTGCTGGAACCCGAAGACGGCGTCGCTGCCATCGGCTCCGGCGGCACCTATGCCCTGTCGGCGGCGCGGGCGCTGCTGGAATACGAACCCGACGCCGAGGTCATCGCCCGCAAGGCCATGAAGATCGCCGGCGAAATCTGCGTCTACACCAATGGTCACGTCACCCTAGAACAGTTGTCATGACGGACCGTATCACCATCGATCAAGCGGTCGACAAGGCGCGCCTGACCGTCAACCTGCCCGCGACCCTGATCATGATGGTGGCCTGGGCGCAGGCACTCCTGATCGTGCCGATGGGTAAGGCGCCGCTGATTGTCATGGCGGTTTCGATCTTCATCGGCGTGTCCGGCTGGCCGATGAGCTGGCTCTACAAGGCGTACATGACGCCGCGCTGGAAGCTGTGGGCCTATCCCCGCGTCGCCAATGTCCAGCAACTGAAGGAGGCGGCCGTCAAGGGCCGCGTCCTGGGCGCCGACAACAGTTTCGCCGAAAAGAGCGAGATATGCTCGAAGGACATGCGCGCGCAGATCCTGAAACTTGAAGGGCGGGCCTGACCCGCACGATGTGTAACCCTGCCTGCCGTGGGTCTGCCCGGGACCTGCGCGGCACTTTTGGAAAGCCCTTATGACGACTTTTTCACCCCGCGAAATCGTCTCTGAACTCGACCGCCACATTATCGGCCATGCCGACGCCAAGAAGGCTGTTGCCGTGGCGCTGCGCAACCGCTGGCGCCGCAAGGCGACGGATGAGAGCATACGTGACGAGATCACGCCGAAGAATATCCTGATGATCGGACCGACCGGTGTCGGCAAAACAGAGATCGCCCGCCGTCTGGCCAAACTGGCACAGGCGCCGTTTATCAAGGTCGAAGCGACCAAGTTCACCGAGGTCGGCTATGTCGGCCGCGATGTCGACCAGATCGTCCGCGACCTGGTCGAAGCCGCCCAGATCATGATCCGTGAAAAGAACCGTGCCGGCGTCCGCGCCAAGGCCGAGGCGGCTGCCGAGGAGCGCCTGCTCGACGCCCTGGTCGGTGACAATGCCGGACAGGCGACGCGCGACGTTTTCCGCAAGAAGCTGCGCAACAACGAACTGGACGACAAGGAGATCGAGCTGTCGCTGAACGAGACGGCGTCGCCCTTTGGTGTCATGGAGATTCCGGGCCAGCCGGGCAACAGCAATTTCAACCTGTCCGACATGCTGTCAAAAGCCATGGGTGGCCGCAAGAAGACGGTCAAGACGACGGTGAAAGACGCCATGGCGCCTTTGATCACCGAGGAAAGCGACAAGCTGCTCGACACCGAAAGCGTCACGAATGAAGCGCTGAAGCTGGCTGAGAACGAAGGCATCGTGTTTATCGACGAGATCGACAAGGTAGCTTCGCGCCAGGACCGCGGCGGCGCCGACGTGTCGCGCGAAGGCGTGCAGCGCGACCTGCTTCCGCTGATCGAAGGCACGACGGTGTCGACCAAGTACGGGCCGGTGAAGACCGACCACATCCTGTTCATCGCGTCCGGCGCCTTTCATGTCTCCAAGCCATCCGACCTGCTGCCGGAGCTGCAAGGCCGCCTGCCGATCCGCGTCGAGCTGAAAGCCCTGACCCAGGACGATTTCCGCCGGATACTGTCTGAGCCCGAGGCCAACCTGATCAAGCAGAACCAGGCGCTGATGGCGACCGAAGGCGTCACCCTTGAGTTCGACGATGGGGCGATTGCCGCCATGGCTGAGGCGGCCGCGACCGTCAACGCCAAGGTCGAGAACATCGGCGCGCGGAGGCTGCATACCGTCATCGAGAAGGTGATGGAGGATTTGAGCTATACGGCGTCGGATATGTCCGGCCAGACCGTGACAATCGATGCGGACTATGTGCGCAAGCGCCTGGGCGAAATCGCGGGGGATGCCGACCTCAGCCGGTATATCCTGTAAACCTTAGGGCCTGCTCCGAAAAAGCGAAAACCGGTTTTTCGGACCGAGCATGCGACGACGGTCTAGCCGCGAACGTCGTCGAAGGTTTTGATGTACTGGTCGTAGTTCTGCTCGAACATGCGCCTGTATTGTTCGACCGCTTCGGCGATCGCCGTGTCACGATTGTTCGCAAAGGTTTCCTGGTCCGGGCTGCGGATCATGAGCGACCATGCCTTGAAATGCGCGGCGCTATAAACCGCGGCATCGGCCACACGTTCCGGCGTGCTGGATTTCAGTTGGTCGTTGCAGACCTTGATATGCGCGTCGGCGCGTTCGAACAGGGCAGGGTTGGTCGTTTCCAGCATGGCCTTCACTCGGTACAAATGTAACGGTCACCATGGCGCAGATTTCTGGCGGGATCAATGCCGGCGGTCGGGATCGAATATGCAAAACCCCTGAAAACAGGGGCTTTTGCTATTTCGGCTTGATCACATAGGTGTCGAAATTCTCGACATATTCGCTGTAGTGCTGTTCAACAAATCCTCGGAAATCCGCGACGATCTGGTCCAGGTTCACTTTGCGGACCGTCTCCATATCCTCCTTGCTGGCGCTGTTGACGGCAATGACGAAGGCGGAATAGCGCGCGGCCGCATGGAGAAAGGCGACATTGACCGCGCCGTAGTCCGTGTCGCGGCCCTGGGCGTTGGCCAGATCGATATAGGCAGCCGCCATGTCGGCAAAGCTGCGGCCAGTAGCGGATGATAAGCCATCGTTCATTTCAAACTCCCTGTTCTCGTTGCCTTATGTTTATACTAGATCGGAATGGGTTTAGGTGGAAACGCCATTCCGATCTAAGTTTTTGTTTTATCGCGATATTTAAGGCGAAAACCGCTTACACTTTTCGCCATATCGCTCTAATTTCGCCAGCAGCGCGTCACTGGCGCGGTCGCACAGGTCGAAGACCTTCTGGAAATCGGCGTCCGTGCCGTAATAGGGGTCGGGCACATTCTTCGCCTCGCCCAGGGCCTCTTCCAGGTACAGGGCGATCCGGGCCTTCGTGCCGCGCGGCTGTTGCTTTGTGAGATAGGCGACATTGTCGCGGTCCATGCCGAGAACCAGGTCGAAGCGGTCGAAGTCTTCAGCTGTCAGTTGCCGCGCCTGCTGCGAGTCGATCGCTATACCGTGCCTGGCCGCGACGGCAATCGAGCGTCGATCAGGTGGCTCACCGGCATGCCAGCCGCCGCAGCCGGCGCTGTCGAGCACAAAGCGCGTCGTCAGGCCCTTCTCATCGATCTTGTGCTGGAGGATGCCTTCGGCCAGGGGCGAGCGGCAGATATTGCCAAGGCAGACGAACAGGATGGAGGTCATGATGCCCTCTATAGCGGCGGAAACGCCGGAAGGTAAGAACCTCTTGATCCCTCCGCAGATTCGGCTCTAAGAGAATGGGAACAGAATATGAACGGGTAACCCGATGTCCCTGCCGCTTCCAGAGTTGGACTCCTTTGTCGATCGCCTGAAAGCCATCTCCGACCGCTACGAACGCGTCTATGATATCGATCGTGGTGGCGACTGGCACCTGCTCAAGGTTCAGGAAGAGATGGGCGAACTGACCCAGGCCTATCTGGCCATGACCGGCCGGTCACGCCGCGATGCTGACAGCGCCCGCCATGACGTCGCGATGGAGATGGCGGATGTTATCTGCATGGTAATGCTGATGGCGCGCGCCGAGGGTATCGACCTCAATGCGGCCATAACCGAAAAGTGGCTCAAGTGGGAGCAGGTCATGGCGAAAGAAGCCGCCGCCGTATGACCGTCCTGACGACTGAACGGCTGATCTTGCGGCCCGCGGCTGCGACGGATTTCGAGGCCTTGTGCCGCCTTTGGTCGGACCCGGTGTTTATCGCCGATGTCGGCTTTGGGCCATACACGCCGGAAATCGTGTGGCTGCGCCTGCTGCGCGACGTCGGTCACTGGCAGGTTTTCGGCTACGGTAACTGGGCGCTGACATTGAAGACGACCGGTCAATATGTCGGCACTGCCGGGATGTTTGACTATTGCCGCGATATCGAACCGACGTTCGGCGCGCCGGAAACCGGCTGGGGGCTGGATCCGGCGTTTTACGGCAGGGGACTGGCGCTCGAAGCCATGACCGCCGTATTGCGTCACGCTGACAGGGGGTTGGGCATTCCGCGCACCGTCTGTATCATTTCTCCCGGTAATATCCGGTCGTTGAAACTGGCGGAGAAACTGGGATATGCGGTCTATCATGACGGGCTGTTCCGCGATGAGCCGATCCGTTTCCTGGAACGCCTGAACAAAGACGCCCATGACCACGCCTGAGACCTTCGTCCCCCCCGACCCTGTACTGATCAAAACCCTGTTCGAACGGTTCGAGGCCGATAAGCCCGATCCGCGCACGGAGCTCAACTTCTCCAACCCCTTCACCCTGGTTGTAGCCGTCGCGTTGTCGGCCCAGGCGACCGACGTCGCTGTCAACAAGGCGACCGGCCCCCTGTTCGCCGTCGCTTCAAACCCGCGCGATATGCTGGCCTTGGGCGAAGAGCGGCTGATGCGGATGATCAGTTCGATCGGGCTTTATCGCAACAAGGCGAAGAACGTGATGCGCCTGTGCGAAATCCTGCTCGAGCGGTTCGGCGGCGAAGTGCCGCTGAAGCGCCAGGACCTGGTTTCACTGCCCGGCGTCGGGAACAAGACGGCGTCGGTCGTGTTGAACGAACTGGACATAGAGCCGGCGATTGCGGTCGACACCCACGTATTCCGCGTCGCGCACCGCCTGGGTCTCGTCCGCGCCAATACTCCGGACAAGGTCGAGCAACAGCTGATGGCCGTCATCCCGGCACACTGGCTGACGCGCGCGCACCACTGGCTGATCCTGCACGGCCGCTATGTCTGCGTCGCGCGCAAGCCGAAATGCAGCCTCTGTATCGTGCGCGACCTTTGCCCCAAAATCGGCGTCGAGCAGTCAGCGTAGATCCTTTTGCATCACATAGTCGGTAAACCCATAGGCGCCGATATGGATCGGCACCTCGCCATCGATGCTGAAACCGCTGCGCAGGCAGAAGTCTATGACCGCCTCATGTTCCTTGTGCACGCATACCGATAACACCTGGGCCGGAGCGAAGTGGTCCTGAACGGCCTTGACCAGCGCCTTGCCGAGACCGAAGCCGCGATAGTCGGCCAGGACATAAAGCTTTGTGATCCAGACGCGTGCCCCTTCCATGTGGGCGGCGACGAATCCGACATCATTATAGCCGACGCGGACGACCCAGTAGATATGCCCCTTCTTCGTCATGTCCTGCTCAAGGACATCGAGATCGAAGAGACTGCTCAACATCTCATCCATATGATCGGGGGCAATCAGGTTGTGATGGCATTTCGGCCAGATTTGCAAGGCCAGGTCACGGACAATATCAAGTTCGGCAAGGCTGATCGGACGGGTACGGGGCGTATAGGGCATTGTTGTCTCCCTGTTTGTCTTGTCGCAATGTTAGCCAAAAACGCGGATCACTTTCTGGCACATTGCTCTATACGGGTACGGGCAGGTCAGGATGTCGCTTCGGGGACGTCGCAGCTCCAGGGTTCAGGCACCGGTCTTTTGCCGGCGGCGCCGTTAAGGCGGCATTAACCACACTTAACAATGCATTAACTTGTAGCATGGAAATAATTCGCCGGACAGGCGAGCGGCGCTCAGGTAACGCGTTTGTTTACGCGAAAGCTGAAGATGTGAGCGGATTATCACGCGCTGAACGTGTCGGTTTTACTTTCGAACCCAAAAGTAAACTTAAAATACCATAAACCATTACAGGTCAGATGAACGCTCAGAGCGCCTTTTGCATGACAAAGTCGGTGAAGTCGTAAGGCCCCATGGTCACCGGCACTTCGGCTTCGACCTGGAAGCCGGAGCGCAGGTAGTAGTCGATCGCAGGCCGGTTGTCGCGATTGACGTAGAGCGCCATGTCCTGGATGGTCAGGGACTGGAAATGCGCCAGGGCGGCGTCGATCAGCGCCTTGCCCAGCCCCAGACCCCTGTGGTCGTCGCGGACATAGAGCTTCTTGAGCCACAGGCGCTCGCCGTCGCGATAGGCCGAAGCATAGCCGACGTCGATATCGCCATATGACACCACCCAGAAGACGTGGCCCTGTTCCAGCATTTCGCGCTCCAGCGCATCGGTAGCGTAGAGCACGGCCAGCATCGCATCGACGCGATCGGGGCCAATGATGTTGCGATAGCACTTCGGCCAGATGACCAGCGCCAGTTCGCGCACGATTTCCAGCTCGTCGACGCCTATTCTGCGGACGCTCGATGTCGTCATGTCCGGTCCCTGTGTCTTGTTCTATGGGTCTTGTTTCTGTCACTATGGGGACAAATGGACCGTTTTCCAAGACACAAGGGCAGTTTTTGCGCAGATTCAGGCATTTCCGAAGACTTGGCTATCGGTTCGCCGTTATGAGATATGCGGGTTGAACACTTAGGCCGCCGACGGCAGGTTCAGCGCCTCTGCGACGGCCTTGTAGGTGATCTTTCCGGCAGCGACGTTCAGTCCCGCCCGCAGATGCGGATCGGCCGCCAGGGCCGCCGACACGCCCATCTGGGCCATCTTCACGACGAAGGGCAAGGTGGCGTTGTTGAGCGCCAGGGTCGAGGTCCTTGCCACCGCGCCCGGCATGTTGGCGACGCAGTAGTGGACGATGTCGTCGACGATGAAGATCGGATCCTGGTGCGTCGTCGGGTGCGAGGTCTCGAAACAGCCGCCCTGGTCGATGGCGATATCGACCAGTACCGCGCCGGCCTTCATGGTCTTGAGCATGGCGCGGCTGACCAGCTTGGGGGCGGCGGCGCCGGGGATGAGGACTGCACCGATGACGAGATCAGCCTCAGTGACCGCCTGGGCCAGGGCGGCGCGCGACGAATAGGCCGTCTTGACGCGACCGCCGAACATCTGGTCGATCTCGACCAGCTTGCGGGCATCGACGTCGAAGATCGTGACGTCGGCGTGCATGCCGGACGCCATCTGTGCAGCGTTGATACCGGCGACGCCGCCGCCGATGATGACGACCTTGGCCGGCGCCACACCCGGGACGCCGCCGATCAGGACGCCACGGCCGCCAAAGGCTTTATGCAGATAGGTCGCACCGACGTGGACGGAGATTCGGCCGGCGACTTCGGACATGGGCCTGAGCAAGGGCAGGCCGCCCTGGGGTTCGGTAACGGTCTCGTAGGCGATGCAGGTCGCGCCCGATGTCATAAGGGCTTCGGCCTGCGGCTTGTCGGCGGCGAGGTGCAGGTAGGTGAACAGGGTCTGATGCGGTTTCAGACGCGCGCATTCGGACAGTTGCGGCTCCTTGACCTTGACGATCAGGTCGCCGGACGCAAAGGTTTCTTCGGCCATGGGACAAATGTGCGCACCGGCAGCAATGTAGTCGGCGTCGGAAAAGCCGATGCCGGCCCCGGCCTCCGTTTCGACAAACACCGTGTGGCCGAGGCGCGTCAGCTCCGCGACAGAGTTGGGGACCAGTCCGACGCGATACTCGTGAGTCTTGATTTCCTTCGGTACGCTGATCTTCATGGCGGTCGCTCCAAACCGGTTGAAAATGAAATTATAATCCTGTTCCGGTGGCAAATTTTCGAAACTTAATGATTTGCCACGGCAGCGGGTTGGAGATATTCTCAATTTTATGGCTGGTAGCGATAAATTTTCCGATCTCGATTCCTTCGACCGTGAGCTGATCAAGGTCCTGCGCAGCGACGCCCGCGCGACCTCGGCGGATCTGGGACAGGCGGTCGGTTTGTCGCCGTCGGCGGCCCACCGCCGCGTCAAGATTCTGGAGCAGAAGGGCGTGATCACCGGCTATCGCGCCGTCATCGCCGAAAACGTCCAGGGCAAGCAGGGCACGGTCTTCGTCCATGTGACGCTTCAGGACCAGCGCCGCGAAACCTTTGAAAAATTCGAGAAGGCCGCTGTCGCCTGCGCCGCGATCGAGGAGTGCCACCTGATGTCGGGCGAGGCGGACTACCTGCTGAAGATCGTCCTGCGCGAAAGCCTGTCCTATGAAGACGTCCATCGCGATGTCCTGTCGACGATGCCGGGGGTATCCAAGCTGGTGTCGCAGTTCTCTATCCGCACTGTGAAGATGGGCTGAAGCCAAGGTGAAGCGCGGCACCAGGCCTGGCCGACGATACTGGTCAGGGCTGGCCTTCAACCGACTTCAGGATCAGCGCGCGGTCCGCGGGCGACAACTTGTCAGCCGCATCAAGCAGCATGCCCTCTGCCACGCCCTGCGCGGCGTTCGTCTTGGCCCGTAAATCCTCGAACCGCTTTTTGGCTTCGGCGCGGTTATAGTTCGGGCTGGCGATGTAACGCGCCAGGTCGCGGCGGGCGTGGTGGGCTTCCTTGAGCCGTGTGTGCAACAGGGGGCGCGTCTGTTCCAGGCTGGGGCGGACGGCATCCTGCGACACCTGGGGCAGTTGCTCGATATGTTTTTCGGTCAGCATGACCGGGGCGGGTTCGGCCTTGCGTGTCTGCATGCGCAGCAGGGCCGCGCCCTGGATGAGATTAAGCGCGACGAGCACGGCGATAATTCCGCCTATGACCAGCCGGCTCTTCATGATGCGGCGTCTGCCATCAGAGCGATGCCCGCAACGCTAACCGGCGGCTGCCCCGAGGCATCTCCCAGTCCGAAACCCAGCAGCAGGCAGGCCATGCCGGCCGCCAGCTTGTAGCCCAGACCATAGCGCCAGTTCGACAGTCCGCGCGTCAGTTCATCCATCAGGTGCTCAGACCAGGGACGAACCTGGGGTTGGGACGTGGCGGCCGACAGGATGCGCGTGGCCGCAGCCGGATCCATACCAGGTACCTGCCATTGCCGCAGGTTGGCTTTCAGCCGGTCGTCTTCAGTGGTCATCGAACAAACTCGCTTTCAGGGTTTTGCGCGCGCGGGATAGCAAGCCCTCCACCTGCTTGAGATTCAGCTTCATGATGCGCGCCGCCTCGGGCTGCGTAAAGTCTTCATAATAGCACAGCACGACCGCCGTCTTCTGCTGTTCGGGCAAGGCGGCGACCGCGCTGGCGATGCGCCGGGCCTCTCCGCCGCGCATATATGCGGCATCGCTGCCTTCGCCAGGGTCGGCCAGCTGTTCCGCAAAGGCGTCGATATCCTCGGCATCGGGCGGGCGGCGGCGCATGCGGTCGAGCGCGCACCGGACGAGAATACTGTAGAACCACGTGGAAAAGGCGGCGCGTTCAGGCTCGAAGCGCGCGGCGTTGCGCCAGATCCTGGACAGGGCGTCCTGGACGGCCTCTTCGGCGTCTTCGCGATTGTGCGTGATGCGAAAGGCGATGGCGTGGCCCTTGGCCATGTGGCGGCCGGCCAGCAGGCGAAAGGCGAGAGCGTCGCCCCTTGCCACACGGGGTACCAGGTCGGCGTCGGACGGCGACACCGTACTGGCGACGGTCGCGGCGCGTGCCGGAAGGCGGAACAGGTCAGGAAAAGCGCGGACAGCCTGGGACATTGGGGTACGCAACCTGCGTGGCGCTGGTGGGAGACCGGGAGGGTCGCGCCACGCAGGTTTTGAACTCCGCTTGTGGCGGAATTAGGCCGGCTTGTTAGCGGTCTTTTCAGCCTTCTTGTGATGCTTGTGCGCCTTGACCGGCTTTGCCGAAGCCGACTGGGCGGCCGGCGCTTTGGTGGCCGGTGCGCTGGCCGGAGCGGCGACGACGCTGCCGGCCAGCAGGGCTGCGGCGGCGAACAGAGGGGCGGCGATCAGGGTTTTCGAGGTCATGAGCGTATGTTCCTTCAGGGGCAGAACTGGCGGGCATCATCGTCCGCCTGTTTCTGATACGCACGGTTTTGGCGTTCCCCCCTGCCGGCACGATAATTTTTTTGCGCGCCCCTTCCGGCAATGAAAAACCCCCGAAGGCCCAGCCTTCGGGGGTTTTCGAAGTCCCGGTCTCCGCCCTGCAGGCGGTCGTCCGGGCCTTGATTATGCTTGAATGAGCCTCACTGCAGCATGGGCTCCACGACTTCCTGTCGCATGAGTGACTTGATACGCTCGATTTCTTCCTTCAGCTTGAGCTTCTTTCTCTTAAGCTCACCAAGGTATAAGGAGTCCACGGAGGGCGAACGCTCTTCGCGGGCTATGATGGATTTGAGGGATTGATGACGTTGGTCGAGTTCGCGCACTCTCGCTTCAATGGTCATTAGGTTATCCTTCGCTTCGCGCCGGACACCGCGTCCGGCAGGAGTATGGAACACCCGTAAGCGGGGAATGTGGAATCACTTTGGGTTACATTAGGATCACGGAAAAGAGAGAAACTTGGTTAGGCAAAGCTTAAATAGCAAATGTCCGTGGCCGGTATAAAAATCATGACAGAAAATAAAGTAACACAAAGACTTACTGTTGCAATTAGTGGTGCGTCCGGAGCTGTTTACGGTATCCGCGCACTGAAGATGTTGCGTCGTGCAAGGATCGAATCTCACCTGGTCGTCTCCAAGGCGGCCGGCCTGTCCCTGACGGCGGAAACCGACCTGTCGCTGGCTGAGGTCCATGCCCTGGCCGACGTCGTGCACAAGCCCGCCGACATCGGCGCGTCGATCGCCTCAGGCTCGTTCCGGACGCTCGGCATGCTGATCGCGCCATGCTCGATCCGGTCGATGAGCGAGATCGCCACGGGGGTCACGTCATCGCTGATCAGCCGCGCCGCCGATGTCTGCCTGAAGGAGCGGCGCCGGCTGGTGTTGATGGTGCGCGAAAGCCCGCTGCATCTCGGCCATTTGCGCACCATGGCGGCGGTGACCGAGATGGGCGCCATCGTTGCCCCGCCCATGCCGGCCTTCTATACGCGGCCGCAGAGCCTCGACGACGTCATCGACCAGAGCGTCGCGCGCGCACTCGACCTGTTCGGCATCGAGACCGACATGAAGCGGTGGGGTGAGGACATCGGCCTTGATGATTGAAGAGGGCGTGACGGACTTCTGGGACTGGGCGGTTTCGGCCTATGGCCGTGATGGCGTGGCCAGGGCCTGTCTGGCGCTTCAGGACGATCACGGCCAGTGCGTGCCGCTTCTGCTGTGGGCGGCGTGGCGAAATACGCTTGGGCAAGGTATCGGCGACGGCGAGGCGGCGAAAGCGGCGGGCGTTGCGCGCATCTGGAGCGACGACGTCGTGACGCCGCTGCGGCAGGTGCGCAGACGACTGAAAACGGTGTTGGATGAAGGTGATAATGGCGTCCGTTTGCCGTTACGTGAAAAAATAAAGAGGGTGGAACTGGAGGCAGAGCGCGCGCTGATGCGCCGTCTGAGCGACATGGATGCGGAAAAACCATATATAAAACAAGGAATTGATCAGGCGCTTGAGGTCGTGGCGCGTGCCTGGGCGCCGGATGTGCCAAAGGATGGACTGGCCTGCCTCGCCGAGGCTCTTACCAAGGCGTGATTTTTGCGCTATGATGCCGCGGTTACGGAGGCTCCAGGGCCTCCTTATTGTCCTTAAACGTCAACCCCTTAGGGCAGAGAGGAGTCGTCCTTCATGCACGACGACAGCAACATCCGCAGTTTGCGCGCCGGAGACGGCCTGCACCTGATCAAGACTGAGGGGGATGTGGCCAAGGGTGATATTGAAAGACGCGTGGCGCAACGCCGAGACGGTGAGCCTGTCCTGGGACTGGTGCCGCATATCGAACTGGCTCAACCGGACGATATGGATCCGACGGTTCGCGAGCTGCCGATCAGCGCCGAGACCGTTGCGTTGCGCAGCCAGGCAGCGTTGCTGAAGCAGGAGCACAAGGACCTCGACGAATCGATCCTGGCGCTGGAGGCCGTGCCCCAGCCTGACCAGATCCTGATCGCCCGCCTGAAGCGCAAGAAGCTGGCGGTGCGCGACCGGCTTTCGACGATCGAAGACAAGATCAATCCGGATATTATTGCCTAAGCTGCATATAGCCGAGATGTGAAAAGGCCCGCCATCATCACATGGCGGGCCTTTTCACATCAGCGCTGCGATTTCAAGCCGCCACGGCCTCATCGACGCTGGCGCCAATGAATGTGCCCTGGATCTCCAGATCCTTGTCCAGCCAGACGACATCGGCGCGCTGGCCGACGACCAGGCTGCCACGCGCGGCGCCAAGGCCCAGGAATTCCGCCGGCGCCGTCGCGGCCATGATGGCGGCGTCGACGATCGACGCGTCGGCCAGCCGGATGGCGTTGCGCACGGCCGTGACCATGTCGAGGTCCGAACCTGCCAGCGTTCCATCCGGCCCGACACAGACGCCGTTCTCGACATGGATGGCCTGGCCGTTGAGAACGAAGGTCTTGGTCTTGGAACCGACCGTCGGCATGGCGTCGGTGACCAGCATGAAGCGGTTCGCCGGACGCGTACGCAACGCCACCTTGAGCACCGGCCAGTCGACGTGATGACCGTCCATGATCAGCCCCGAGAAGCTGTCGAGGTCCTCCAGCGCCGCGCCGACGACGCCGGGGGCGCGATGCAGCATCGGCGACATGGCGTTGAACAGGTGGGTAAAGCCGGTGACGCCGGCCCTCAGCGCCTCAACCGTCTGGGCGTAGGTCGCGTTGGTGTGGCCAGCGGCGATGATGACGCCGGCGTCCCGCAGTTCGGCGATGTCCTCGGGCGCGCAGCGTTCGGGCGCGAGCGTCACCATGGTCTTGCCGCGCTTCAGGCTCTTGAGCAGGGCCTTCGATTCGGCGTCGAGCGTGCGGAACAGGTCGGGGTTGTGAATGCCCTTGCGCTCCTTCGAAATGAACGGACCTTCGATATGGATGCCCAGCACACCCGGGACGCCCTGTTCGACGGCGGCTTCGACGGCGCGCATGGCGCGGTCGATGACGCTCAGTTCGTCGCTGATCAGGGTCGGAAGGTAGCCGGTGGTGCCGTAAGGGCGATGCGCACGGCCGATGGCTGCGATGCCGTCGACATGGGTGTCATCGTTGAACAGGGCGCCGCCGCCGCCATTGACCTGGGTATCGATGAAGCCGGGCAGGAGATAACCGCCGCGCACGTCGATAGCTTCCCCGCCATTGACGGTTTCGCCTGGCAGAATCTGGGCAATGGTCTCGCCTTCGCAGACGAGCGCGCCCTGAACAACGCCCGAAGGCGTAACGATCTGCGCGTTGTTGAATACGGTCTTTTTCATTGTTGTCCCGGTCGTGAGCGCTCAACTCATCAAACGCTGCGGCCTTTCGAAATGTCGTAGGATTAAAGGGTCTTTGTGACCTTGTTGAGGTGCGGCGGGCTGTCCGGATCGAGGCCGCGCGCCACCGACAGGCTGTTGGCCAGACGGTAGAAGCTCTGGATCTGGAGAATGGGCTCCAACGCCGGCACGGTGGACAGCGCCGGCAGGTGGATGGCGCCGTCAAGCGCTGTTCCATCGGTCATCATGA
>CAMLLA010000007.1 GCA_946480525.1 uncultured Asticcacaulis sp.
TTCCAGCAGCCCGAAGGTCAGGCTCATTCCGTGGGTACGGCGCATCGGTTCTCCGGCAGGCGTGAATCGGGAGCGTGAAACTGTATCTCCATATGAACACTTAAACCAGGGGTCAGGCAAGGCCCCTCCCCTCTCCCTCCAACGCTGGCTTTGCCGTTCGCCGCCGGTAATCTTTGATTAACCAAATCAGCCCACCCGTGGTCTTGCCCATTCGTCCGCATGACGGGATGAGGGCTTGTCTTCTCGTATCGTGTGCCCGCGTGTTGTGAAGTCCCCCTACCCACCTGTTGCCATAGCCATCTGTCCACCCGCGCGCGCGCCATCATTTCGACCGGGCGACATGTAGCGGTCACAACTAGCGGACGCAGAGACAGGTCGGCATCACGACAGGCCAAAATATAGACACATCAACACGTCGCTTCGTGCGCGTGTCGGTAAGGCTGCGCGTCCACACGCCAGGATGATGGGGTGAGGGCGCCTCCGCGCGCCGGATTTTGCACCTGTCGTCAGGTCTGCATGTCGAGATCATGGCATATCCGCAGGCCATCACGCCGTGTTTTCCACACACCCGCGTGGGGAGGGGTCGGATTATCCACATATTGAGGTCTGGACAGGCCCGCATGTTAACAATGCGTTAGTCATGGGCGTTTACCATTTGGCGTGTCCACACCTTGAGCGGTCCTCAGGTCCGGTCGTCGAAAGGTAGTAAGTCTATGAAAACCCTGGCTATTGTTTCGCAGAAGGGTGGCGTCGGCAAGACGACCATCGCCGTTCACATCGCGGTCGCCGCGGCCTCCGCCGGTTACAGCGTCGCGATTATCGACCTCGATCCGCAGGCCACGGCCGCGCAATGGTCCGACTGGCGCAACGCCGGAAGCGGGGAAGGGGCCACTGAAAACCCCGTTGTCGTCGCCGCTCCGCACGCCCGTCTGGCCGCCACGATCAAGGAAGCCGACAAGATGGGCGTCGACCTGGTCATCCTCGATTCGCCGCCGGCAGCCGACTCCGCGGCCGTCGCCGCCGCCAAGATCGCCGACCTGGTGCTGATCCCGACGCGCGCCTCGGCCTTCGACCTGCACGCCATCAAGACGACGGCCGAGCTGGTTCGCGTCGCGCAAAAGCCCGCCAGCGTGCTGCTGAACGCGGTGCCGGCGCGCGCCAATGCACTGATCGAAGAGGTGGCGACCGTCATCCATTCGCTCAGTCTGAACATCGCGCCGGTGTGTCTGGTCGATCGCGCCGCCCTGCGTCACGCCGTCATCAACGGTCAGACGGCGGGCGAATTCGAGCCCAACGGCAAGGCCGCCGACGAGGTCAACAAGCTCTACACGTGGGTGTGTGGACGTCTCGACATGCCGACCACTCCACAAAAAGTTACAAACGAACCGCTTAAAGGTGCCGCATGAGCAAGTCCAACGCCCGTCCGAGTTTAGCCGAACGCCTGGCCGCCGTCGCCGGTCCCCAGGTCCAGCCCGCCGCCATCATCGCCCGCGAAGCCGCGCCGGAGCCGGCCGTCGCCATCCAGGCGCCGCGCGTAAAGCCGAAGCCCGTGGTTGTTGCGCCTCAGCCGGTCGCAGATGCCGCGCCCAAGGCGCGCGACGGCAAAACGATGATCGCCGGTTATTTCAGCCCGCAGATGGCCAAGGCCGTCAAGCTGCTGGCCGTCGAACGCGACACGACGGTGCAGGCGCTGATAGGGGAGGGGCTGGATGCCATTCTTCACAAATATGGGAAACATCCGATGGGTGAAAGGTAAGGCTTGCAGGAGGCAGGGCCTCCTGCACCTCGATACTCGGTAGAGTCTAACCCATTAAATAATAAAAGCCGGGCCCCTAGAGGGTCCGGCTTTTGTTATTTAAATGATTAAACGCTGTCGCGTTCCGGGGTGCAGGGGTCCGAGACCCCTGCAAAACCTACCCGTCCACACACCGTACGTGTCCACACGCGGAACAATTGACTCCTGCTCGCGAAGGAATCATGACAGGCTGAGTTGTTATGACCCGCCGTCGCGATCCGAACGCCGAACTCGACCTGTTTATTCCTCTGCTGCACGATGTGTCGCTGAAGGATCAGCGCGAGACCATGGAGCGTCCGTTCTTCTCGCTCCAGAAGCGCAAGCGGCTCAAGCCCATTGAATACAAATCGCCCGACGGCGAGGTCTGGGTCAAGGTCGAAGCCATGCCGGCCTATGGCATGGCGACCATCTGGGACGCCGACATCCTGATCTGGGCGGCGTCGGCTCTGGCGCGCATGAAGGCCCAGGGCGTGAACGATCTGCCGCGGACGCTGCGCACCACGACCTACGACCTGTTGCGCGCCATCAAGCGCGACACCGGCGGCAAGGCCTACCAGGAACTCCAGGCCGCCCTCCAGCGCCTGGAAACCACCTCCATCCGCACATCGCTCAGGGCGCCCACCCGACGGACCGAAGCCCAGTTTGGCTGGCTCGACGGCTGGACCCTGGAAATCGACCAGGCGACGGGTCAGCCGCGCGGCATGACGCTGACCCTGTCGAACTGGGTCTATGAAGGCATTGTCGGCGACCGATCGCTTTTGACCATGCACAGCGACTATTTCCTGCTGACCGGCGGACTGGAGCGGTCATTGTACCGCATCGCCCACAAGCATGCCGGTGTGCAACCCGAAGGCTGGCTGTGCCGCACGGAGGTCCTGCACACCAAGACCGGATCCGACAGCCCGCCGAAAGAGTTCAACCGCATGCTGCGCAAGGTGGTCGAGCGCAACCAGCCGCCGGAATACGACCTGAAGCTCACGACGACCCAGGACGGCTCTCCGGCCCTGTTCGTCATCAGCCGCATGGCCGCGCTGGAAGGGGCGGTGGCGGCCGAGCTGGCCCATCTCAATGCCCGCGATGGCCTGCCTGCGCCCGGCAAAGCCGGTGGGAAAACACGGAAAACCCCGGTAAAGACAAAGGCCGCCGCCAAAACCGCGGTCGAGGCCTAAGTTTTTGTTTTATCGCGATATTTAAAGCGAAAACCGCTTCACACTTTTCGCCATATCGCTCTAGGGCTTTGTTTTGGCGCGATATTTAAGCCGAAAACCGTTGGACACTTTTCGGCATATCGCTCTAGGGCTTTGTTTTGGCGCGATATTTAAGCCGAAAACCGTTGGACACTTTTCGGCATATCGCGTCATGATTATCGGGGGAACGCCCACTCGATTATCTCCTACATCCCGTTATTCACAAGGCGACAGCGGGGAAAAGACGGGAGAGGGCAGGGGAAAATTATCGGGGGATCACACACCTGATTCGCCAATCTGCCACCAAATGGCGTGCCCGTCCCGGCCATCGGGGGATTACACACCCGATTTGGCCATCTCTTCGTCAGGTGATTCTCTCCAAAAGAGGCAGGGGACCGGGTTTGCACCCCATTTCGAATAAGCGTCGGGGGATCACACACCCTGAGGCCCGGGAACATCGCGCGTACATCTGTGGGTAAATTTGTGGATAGATTCGTCTGCGTGGCTCTGGCGCTCGGGGTATTGCCCACTTCCGCTACGGGGGAACACACGCTGTCAAACCGGGGGAACACCCACTGAAACACGGGGTATCACACACTAAGGCATCATTTAAATGCCTGAAATAAAAAGCGAAAAATGCCCTTTAACCCGCCTTAACTTACTTAAGGATTCTTATAATAGACTCTTAAAGGAAGAACGATGTGAAGCTGCAGCGTGCGAGGCTGCGGACCCTGGCCTTGGAAGAGGGCCGGGTCCGCGCCCAACCCGCGAAGGGTGTGTGGCGCATAGGCGTTATAATGCACCGTAAGCTATTGACGCTGTTGATGACTGCCGCTTAAGTGAGCAACCATGCCGGGAGGGGACCGGTGTGTACTCTCCGGGGATTCCAATATCGTGTCAGCGTCCGGCTTCCAGGCGACAGGTTGGCAGGCAGCAGGTGTGCAGTCTCCGGCCGCAAGCGCTGCTCCCGTGGCCGCGCAACCAGGTCCTGGCCTCAGCATCGAGGAAGCCCGCAAGCTGATCCAGGCAGTCAATGCCGACAAGGACCTTCAAACCTCGTTTGCCCACACACCCAAACCGGATCCCAACGCCGGCGAATTCTGGCGCCAGCTGGCCGAGGACATGGGCAAGGCCATCAAGGGTGTGAGCGAACTGCTGGGGCCGGTGGCGCCCGTCCTGCCTTACCTGCTGTACGCGCTTGGCATCGCCGTCATCCTGCTCCTGCTGTCACCGGTCGTGCGCCTGTTCCTGACCACGCGGTTCGAACGGCTGATTGCCCGGGACCACTTGCGCGCAGATACCGCCTGGCGCCCGTCGCGAGCGGCCGTGGTCGCCATCCTGAGCGATATCGATGCGTTGGCAGGAGAGGGGCGCTACGACGAAGCCGTCCACCTCCTGCTGGTGCGGTCGGTGGCGGACATCAACGCCTTCCGGCCGGACATGGTGCGCCCGCACTATTCCTCACGCGACATTCTCACACACCCGCTATTGCCCGAAGACGCCCGCCCGGCGTTCCGCGCCATCGTCGAGTGGGTGGAAAAGAGCTATTTCGCCGGCCTTTCGGTCGGCCGGGCGGGCTTTGACGCCTGCCGTCAGGCCTATGTCGATTTCGTTGCCGCCGAAGGGATTGCCTGATGCCGGGGTTTGCCCTGCCGAAAATCACAGTCCCTGAGACGCGGCGCTGGCTGCCGGCCGTGGCGCTGGTACTGTGCCTGTCGATGTTCGGCATGGTGGCGGTCGCCATGCTCACGGTGGGTGCGGATCCCGAAAGCGGACCGTCATCGCTTCCGACCTCAACGGCGGCCCAGGGCTATCAGGGGCTCAAACGGCTGCTGGTGGAGCGCGGTCACACCGTATCGAGCAACCGTTTCGAAGACAGCACGGGAGAGGCGGGGGGCGATGCGCAGCAGCCCCGGCACAGCGACATCGAACTCATCACGCTCAACTATGACGGCATGGGGCTTGTCCGGCAGGTGCGTTCCCGATCTTCCGCCCAATCTTCAGACCCGTCTTCCGCATCGTCTTCGGCGTCGGCCCAATCCTCCACGTCGCAGGCTGCGGACGAAGAGCAACACGATGTCCCGGACAAGCGGCGGTCCGATCACGTCCTTTATAAACCCCTTGGCAGGGTCGTCATTGTTGTCGCGCCGAAATGGGCGTCGGGACAGGCGCTGGGCAAACCCAGGTGGGGCGGCGACCCGCAACCCTATCCCGAACACGTGCTGCGCCGGATGCTGATGGTCCTGTCGCCGGTCGACTCACGCCCGTCGCCGAACGCGGACTATGACGAAGACAGCGGCGAAAGCGACTGGATCCGGACGCAGGCGCCCCCCGGCAAGGAAGTCTATGACGACGGCACAAACCTGCTGACCTACGACATGCCCGTCTACGACATCCGCCATTCGCGCGTCACAGGCCCCGTCACGGTTCATGGTGCAGCAAATGCGGGTTCAACGGGCCAGACGGTGTTTCGCACACCCATGCCGGTGGGTGCGATCACCGATTTGCAGTCGATCACCGGGCCGAACCTGACCCCGGTGCTGCTCGGCCCGAACGGCGAGGCCCTGATCTCGCGCGTCACCGTCACGCAGGGCCGCCGCCAGCCGGTCGCCCCCGTGTATCTGGTCAGCGATCCCGACCTGCTCAACAACCAGATCCTGGCCGATCCGAAAAAGGTCGTCGCCGCGCTTGCCATCATCGAGGGCCTGGCGCCCCAAAGCCAGACCAAGACCCAAACACCCGGGGCAAAGGCGCGCCCGTCCGTGGTGTTCAACCTGACCTTCAACAACCTGTCGGTCGATCGCGACCTGCTGCATGCCCTGAGCCGCCCGCCCTGGCTTGGCGTGAGCCTGAGCCTGGTCCTGCTGGGCCTGGGCCTGACCTGGGCGGCGTTCAGCCGCTTCGGACCGCCTCTGCCGGTGGCGGCCGGACCGGCGCTGGGCCGCGGTGTGCGGGTTCTGGCGGACAATGCGGCCCGCATCATGGCCATCGCGGTCAAGGAATCGAAACTCGGCCCCGCCTATGCCCAGCTCGTCCGCGACGAGGTCCTGAAGGCGAGGGGGCACCGCCTGAGCAATAGCCAGCAATCCCCGGATGAGCTGGCCGACCGCATCGGGCGCCTCTATGGCGCCACGGACACATATACCGACCTCAAGGCAGGGGCCGCGGGACTCTTCACAGTGCATCAGCTGATCGACTACGCGCGCCGGCTGCATGCCTGGAAGGAACAGATTGGAAGATCGGAGATCGCACGTGCAAATAAGTGACATCCACACACTGGCCCAGCGGCTGCGCGATGAAATCGGCAAGGTCATCGTCGGCCAGAAGGACACGCTCGACCTCATGCTGACCGCGCTGTTTTCCGGCGGGCATATGCTGCTGGAAGGCCCGCCAGGTACCGCCAAGACCCTGCTGGCGCGCACCTTCGCCCAGTCGCTGAGCCTGCGCTATGGCCGCATCCAGTTTACACCGGACATGCTGCCGGGCGATGTCCTGGGGTCGAACCTGTTCAACTTCCAGACCTCGGCCTTTTCGCTGAGCAAGGGGCCGATCTTCTGCGACCTTCTGCTGGCGGATGAAATCAACCGCACGCCGCCCAAGACCCAGGCGGCGCTTCTGGAAGCCATGCAGGAACGCCACGTGACGCTTGACGGTGTGCGTCATGACCTGGGCGCGCACTTCACCGTCATCGCCACCCAGAACCCGATCGAGCAGCAGGGCACCTATCCGCTGCCCGAGGCCCAGCTCGACCGCTTCCTGTTCAAGCATATCCTGGGCTATCCCAGCCAGGAGGAGGAGCGCCGCATCATCGAAACCTCGGGCAATGCCTCGGCCTCGCCCGATCCGGCCAATGCCGGCGTGACCGCCGTGCTGAGCGCGCAGGCCCTGACCGAAGCCATCGACACGGTTGCCGCCATCCGGCTCAACGCCGCCAATCTCGACTACATCGTGGCGCTGATACGGGCGACGCGCGAAACGGCGCAGCTGTCGGTGGGCGCATCGCCCCGCGCCGGGGCGCTTCTGGCCCGGGCGGCGCGCGCCTATGCCGTGCTCGACGGCCGCGACTACGTGCTGCCCGACGACATCAAGACGCTGTATAAGCCGTGCATGCGCCACCGCGTCCTGCTGTCGCCCTCGGCCGAAATCGAAGGGCTGAACGTCGACGGCGTGCTTCAGACCCTGCTTGAGACCATCGAAATCCCGCGCTAGATGTCCATCTCACCCACGACACGCCTGCTGGTTCTGCTCGGTCTCGGCCTGCCCGCCGCGATCGCGGTCGGGCTGTTTGCGTCCCACGCCTGGCCGTGGGTGCCGATCGTGCTTCTGGCCACCTTCGTCCTGGCCGTGCTCGACGGTGTCTTCGCGCCGGTAGGGCAGGGGCTGGCCGTCGTCATGCGACTGCCCCGCAGGCTTGGGGTAGGCCGTCCCGCCGATGTCGATTTCGCCGTCCGGTTTTCGCAATCCCGGCAACCGGCGAAGGTCGAGGTGCGGCTGGGGCTGAACACCGTGCTGGCGGCCTCCAGCTATGAGCGTTCGCTCACCCGGTCGCAGGACGGTTTCAAGGGACGTCTTCATCTCAACGCGCGGACGCGTGGACGCGGCGACATCGACGCGGCCTGGGTGCGCTGGCAGGGCTGGCTCGGCCTCGTCCACGTCCAGAAAAAAGTCCCGGTCGACGGCCATGTCGTGGTCACGCCGGACCTGAAGGGTGTCGAACAGGATGCGTCGGACCTGTTCTCCATGGACAATATCTACGGCGT
This sequence comes from uncultured Asticcacaulis sp., assembly GCA_946480525.1. The sequence continues at coordinate 7,743 of CAMLLA010000007.1, forward strand.
CCGTGTCCAGAACCAGCTGCACAACGGGTCCGAATACCACGCGCTGCGCGAATACGACGCGTCGCAGGATCACCGCCGCATCGACTGGCGCTCATCCGCCCGTCACATGAAGCTTTACAGCCGCGAATACCAGGCCGAACGCAACCACCATATCGTCCTGGTCTACGATACCGGCCGGCTGATGGGCGAGCCGCTGCACGGCCTGAAGCGCCTCGACCGCGCCATCTATGCCGGCCTGCTGCTCGGCTACTGCGCGCTCAGGATCGGCGACAATATCCGCACCTTCGCCTTCTCTTCGCGGCCCTATCACGCCGCCCCGATGATTTCGGGCACCAAGGCGTTCGAGATCCTGAAGGGCCAGTTGTCGGCGCTGGAGGACAGTGAGGAGGAATCGAACCACACCCTGGCCCTGGCCGACCTCAATGCCAAGGTGGCGCGGCGGTCGCTGATCATCCTGTTTACCGACTTCATCGACGAAATCTCCGCCGACCTGATGCTCGAGGCGCTCAACCGCCTGTCGAAGAAGCACCTGGTCATGTTCGTCGCCTTCCGCGATGAGGTGGTCGACGACCTGATCGCGCGCCACCCGGACCAGCCCGAGGACGTGACGCGGGCGGTATTCGCCAAGCGGCTGGCGCTGCAGCGCGACCGCGTCCTGACGCAGTTGCGCCGTCAGGGCGTCGAGGTCCTGGAAGCGCCGACCGAGGGTCTTGCGACCGCGATCGTCACGAAATACCTGGCGCTGAAACGCGCCGACCGGTTGTAGGAGAGGGGCCATGACCGAACCCGCTGAAACGTCCCAAAATCCATCCTCCAGGCCCGTGCTCCAGCTGAAGAGCCAGAAGTTCCGCGAGGCGCGCGAAGGCGACTGGCGCACGCTCAACCGGGCGCTCGACCGGGCCGAGCAGCAGGGGCTTGGCGGCTTTTCCATCGATGAACTGCTGAACCTGCCGGTGCTGTACCGATCGGCCATGTCGTCGCTGTCGATGGCGATGTCGATCTCGCTCGACCGCAACATGGTCGTCTATCTTCAGTCGCTGTGCGCCCGGGCCTATGTCTACATCTACGGCCCGCATTCGCGTCTCAAGGACGTGCTCACCGACTTCTTCGGCAAGGCCTGGCCTCAGTCCTATCGCAAGCTGACGGCGGAGCTGTGGCTGGCCTTCGCCGCGCTGGTGGCGGGCGCCCTGGTCGGCTGGCTGATGTGCGCCAGCGACCCGAGCTGGTACGATCTCTTCCTGCCGGCGGACCAGGCGCAGGGCCGGGACCTGTCGGCGTCGGCCCAATCCCTGCGTGACAGCCTGGGCAAGGCACCTGACGACGCGGCGTTGTCGCCCTTCGCCGTATTCCTGATGACCCACAATACCCGGGTGGCGATCTTCGCGTTTGCGCTTGGCGCCCTGTTCGGCCTGCCGACCCTTATGCTGCTGATCCAGACAGGCATCACCCTTGGCGCCATGCTGTGGCTGTTCGCGCGCAAAGGCCTGGGCCTGGACTTTGCCGCCTGGCTGACCATCCACGGTACGACCGAGCTGTTCGCCATTATTGTGGCGGGGGCGTGCGGGTTCCACATCGCGCGCCGGCTGATGTTCCCGGGCGAGCAGACGCGCATGCTGGCTCTGAGTCAGGCCGGCCGCCTGGCAGGGACGGCCATGATCGGCGTGGCGCTGATGCTGACGGTCGCAGGCTGCCTGGAAGGGATTGGCCGCCAGACCATCACCAACACCTTTGCCCGCTTCGCCATAGGCGGCGTCATGCTGGGGCTGTGGCTGACCTATTTCCTGCTGGCGGGACGCAGGACGGAGGCGTCCGGTGGCTGACGCCAAAATCAAACGCAGCGGTGTAAACGAAGCGCCCTATGGCGAGATCGGCCGTACGGCGATGGAGATCGTCACGCCCGAAGGCGTCGTCCTGCCCTTCATCAATGCCAGCTTCGGTGAGCGCCTAGGCGCGCTGGTCATCGATATCATTATCGTGGTCCTGGTGCCGCTGCTGGTCTTTCTGGCCTGGATCGTCCTTCCGGGCGAACAGATGGAGAGCAATACGACCGCGTCGGCCATCTTCCAGATCTTCGTCATAGCCCTGATGTTCTTCCTGCGCTCGGGTTATTTCATGTTCTTCGAAATGGGCCCCAAGGCGGCGACGCCGGGCAAGCGCGTGATGAAGCTCAGGGTCATCGCCCACGACGGCGGACGGCTGACGCCGGCGGCGGTGTTTACGCGCAACGCCATGCGCGAGGTCGAGCTCTACCTGCCCCTGACCCTGGTGGGTGCGGGGCTGGTCGTGCAGAATCCGCTGGGCTGGCTGGCCTCGCTATGGGCCCTGGCCCTGCTGCTGCTGCCCTTGTTCAACCGCCAGCACGCGCGTCTGGGTGACTATTTCGCCGGCACCCGCGTGGTGCACATGCCGCGCGCCAAGCTCAGCTACGATCTGGCCGATATCGGCGGCGACCGCCGCGTGGGCCTGACCTTCACGGCGGAACAACTGGCCTATGGCGAGATGGAGCTGGGGGTGCTGGAGCAGGTCCTGCGCGAACGCAAAGCGCAGGTGATGAAGGCCGTTGCCGACAAGATCAAGGCGCGGATCAACTGGCAGGCGCCGAAAAACAGCGCGGACATCCCGCCTGACGAAGACTTCCTGCGCGCCTATTACAGCGCCCTGCGCGCCCACCTCGAAGCCCGGATGCTGCTGGGCCGACGGCGCAAGGACAAGCACGATCAGAAGGTCTAATATTACCATTTTATTGATTGTAAAAGCGTTATCAGACTTATGCTTTACGGCTTTTTACTAAATCGCTTCCATTCCAGAACTGCGCCTGAACCTTTGCTGGAATAGGCTCGCATCTGAGTGGAGCGTAAAATGAGTATTTCTAGAAAATTCTCCGACATTGCCAGGTCTTGCCTGCTAGCGGCAGGCGGTCTCGTTCTTTATGTCCCGGCCGCAATTGGCCTGATGATCGAAGAGGTCCGGCGCCATGAGGAACCCGATGACGACCGTTGGCGGTTTATACTCCCTGGCATGTCCCAATGTCTGGGCCCTACGGCAAGGAAGGCCGATCTGTGGGCTCACATGGACCTGGCCCAGTATTTCTCATTGAGCCCGCGGGCAACCGCGCTTAACCTCGACAACTGCGCCTTTAGCCGGCCATGTTACGCATAGTGTCTTATATGCAAATTTGACGCCGCCTCGCCGTTAAAAAGCTGCAAACACCCTAATCCAGGCTGCCCGTATCGGCGACGCTGCGGTAAAGCGCCACCAGGTTCGATGCCTTTGCCAGCCGCAGGCTGACCAGGCTTTGCTCGGAGCTGTAAAGCGTGCGCTGGGCATCGAGCAGGACCAGATAGCTGTCGGCGCCGCTCTGGTACCGCGCCTGGCTTAAAGAGAGGCTGCGCCGGGCGGCATCGGTCGCGGCCTGGAGGGCGGACAGGCGTTCGTCTATGCGGGCACGGACCGCCAGGGCCTGGGCGACCTCCGTGAAGGCCGACTGGATCGCCTTTTCGTACTGGGCCAACGCGATGTCGCGATTGATCTTCACGCTCTTCAATCCGGCGAGATTGGCACCGCCACTGAAGATCGGCACATTCAGGCGCACGCCGTACGAATAGCTGTTGGTGCCGTTCGAGAACAGATCGCCCAGGGCGCCGCTGGCCGAGCCTGCCGATCCGGTCAGGGAAATGCTCGGGAAAAACGCCGCGCGCGCCGCGCCGATATTGGCATTGGCGGCTTTCAGGTCGTGTTCCGCCGCCAAGACGTCGGGGCGGCGAAGGAGGACATCCGAGGGAATTCCGACCGGAAGCGAACCGGCGACCGCATGGTCGTCGAAGGCGGCCGGCAACAGTCTGTCGGGCACGGGAGCGCCGGCCAGAAGGGTCAGCGCCGCCTTGTCCTGGTCGATCAGGGTCTGGACATTGGCCAGGTCCTCACGCGCCTCTTCGAACTGAATGCGCGCCTGGTTGAGGTCCAGGTCGCCGATGGCGCCGAGACGCGCGCGGCCGACCGCAATGTCGTAGGCATCCTTGCGCGTCGCAAGGGTCTGGCGGGTGATGACCAGAAGGTCCTGGTCGGAGGCAAGGGTAAGCCAGGCATCGGCGACATCGGCGATGAGCGCGATCGTCACGGCGTTGCGGGTCTCGTCCGTCGCCAGGAAATCTTCGAGGGCGGCGCGGTTGAGCGAGCGGATGCGCCCGAACAGGTCCAGCTCCCAGTCGAGGTTGAGGTCGGCCGTGTAGGTGTCGCTGTCGCCCGCACTGTCGCTGTGCGCACGCGTGCCCCCGGCCGACGCGTCGAGCGTGGGCAGGAGATCGGCGCGCTGTATGCGGTACTGGGCGCGCGCGCGTTCGATGTTCAGCGCCGCCACCCTCAGGTCGCGGTTGTTGTCGAGCGCCAGCCGGATGGTGCCCTGCAATGCCGGGTCGATGAACAGGTCGCGCCATTTCAGGCTGCCCTGCGCCTCGACCGGAGCCGTCACCGGCCATTCGGAGGCGACGGGCAGGGCGGAGCGCTCATACCGGGGTGCCATTGTGCAGGCGGACAGCACCGTGGCGAGCGCGATCAGGGAAACGACTATCCGGGTCATGCCTTCGCTCCCTTACGGGCCTCGACATCCTGGGGCAGGTTGTCGTGTTTGAAGATGCGCTGGACCAGCACGAAGAAAAGCGGCACGAAGAAGATGGCCAGGAAGGTGGCCGCCAGGACGCCGCCGATCAGGCCCGTCCCGATGGCGCGCTGCGCCCCCGATCCGGCCCCGGCGGACAGGGCCATGGGCAACACACCGAAGACGAAGGCGAACGAGGTCATCAGGATGGGCCTCAGACGGATGCGCGCGGCCTCCAGCGTGGCGTCCATCAGTGTCATGCCGCGTTCCTGATGGAGCAGGCGGGCATATTCGACGATCAGGATGGCGTTCTTTGACGACAGGCCAATCGTGGTCAAAAGCCCGACCTGGAAGAAGATGTCATTGTCGAGCCCGCGCAGCCAGGTGGCCAGAAGCGCGCCCAGGACACTCAGCGGAATGACCAGGATGACGGCGAACGGAATGGTCCAGCTTTCGTACAATGCCGCCAGCAGCAGGAAGACGACCAGGATCGACAGGGCATAGAGGGCAGGGGCCTGCGCACCCGACTCGCGTTCCTGCAAAGAGATGCCGGTCCATTCGATCGCCGTGCCCTGGGGCAGGTCGCGGGCCAGTTCCTCAACGGCGTTCATGGCGTCGCCCGAGGACACGCCGTCTGCCGGCATGCCCTGGACGCCGGTCGAAGGCGACCCCTGGTAGCGTTCCAGCGATGGCGTGCCGGTCGTCCAGCGCGATGAGCCAAACGCGGAGAACGGCACCATCTGGCTTTCCCGGTTACGGACATACCAGCGGTTGAGGTCGTCGGGCCGCATGCGGTAGGGGGCGTCGGCCTGGACGTAGACGCGCTTGACGCGGCCGCGGTCGATAAAGTCGTTGACGTACGATCCGCCCCAGGCGGCGCTGAGCATGGCATTGATGTCCGAGACGTTGACGCCCATGGCGCCGGCGGCCGTCTTGTCGATATCGACCTTCAGCTGCGGTGTCACGTCCTGGCCGCCGGAGCGCACGGAGCCGACGCGCGGATCGCCTTCGGCGCGCTTGATGAAGTCGTTACGCGCCTGGAGAAGGGCGGCCGGGCCGACGCCGCCGACATCCTTGATGACAAAGGAAAAGCCCGACGCGTCGCCCAGCGAACGGACGACGGGCGGCTGGGTCGGGATGATGCGTGCGCCGCCATAGGTGGGCTTGGCGAATTCCTTGCGGGCGCGTTCGATCACTGCGGGAACGCGCATGTCTTCGGTCTTGCGCTCTTCGAACGGCTTCATCCGGATGGAGACCTGACCCTGGTTCTGCGAACCGCCGGTGCGGGCGAAGATGTAGCGCGCCGTCGGGTCCTTTTCGAGGTAGGCGCCGACCTTGTCGATGATCTTGCGCGTCTCACTTGTTGGGGTGCCGGGCGGCAGCTGGATGATGGTCTGCACGATACCCTGGTCTTCTTCGGGCAGGAAGGAGGTCGGCAGGATGCGGAACATCAGTCCGCAGGCGGCGATGACCGCGCCATAGACGAAGAGATAGCGGACGGGCCTGGCGATCATGGCGCCGATGCCGCCGCGATAGCGGTTGGCGGCCACTTCAAAGCCCTTGTTGAAGCCACCGAAGAAGCGGTCGAACAGGTTGCGGCGCTTGGCCTTCTTCTCGTGGTCGATCGGCTTGAGAAGCGTGGCGCACAGAGGCGGTGTCAGGACCAGGGCGACAACGACCGACAGGGCCATGGCCGAGACGATGGTGATCGAGAACTGGCGATAGATGATGCCCTGCGTGCCGCCGAAAAAGGCCATGGGCACGAACATCGCGGCCAGCACCAGGCCGATGCCGACCAGGGCGCCGGTGATCTCGTCCATCGACTTGCGCGTCGCCTCCTTTGGCGACAGGCCTTCTTCGTGCATGACGCGTTCGACGTTTTCGACCACGACGATGGCGTCGTCGACCAGCAGGCCGATGGCGAGCACCAGTCCGAACATGGTCAGAAGATTGATCGAGAAACCAAACGCCGCCAGAATTCCCATGGTGCCGAGCAGCACAACCGGCACGGCGATCGTCGGGATCAGAGTCGCCCGCCAGCTTTGCAGGAAGAGGTACATGACGACGAAGACGAGCAGGATGGCTTCGACCAGCGTCTTGATGACCTCCTTGATCGACAGCTTGATGAAGTCGGTCGAGTCGTTGGGAATGGCGTAGGCGATATTCGACGGGAAGCTTTCGGACAGCTCCTTCATCTTGGCCTTGGCCAGCTCGGCGGTCTTCAGCGCATTGGCGCCGGTCGCCAGGCTGATGGCGATGCCGGAAGCCGGCTTGCCGTTGATCTTGCTGAACGAGTCGTAGCTCTGCTGGCCCAGTTCGACGCGCGCGACGTCGCGCAGGTAGACGGTCGCGCCGGTCGCATCGCTCTTAAGGATGATGCTGGAAAATTCCTCAGGCTTGGTCAGGCGCGACTGCGAGGTGATGGTGGCGTTGAGCGCCACGTCGTCGGTCGCCGGCTGGGCCGCCAGCTGGCCGGCGGAAACCTGGGCGTTCTGGGCGCGGATGGCGGTGACCACGTCTGCGGGCGTCAGGTTGAAGCCGGCCAGCTTGCCGGGATCGAGCCAGATGCGCATGGCGTAGCCCGAGCCGAAGACATTGGTTTCGCCGACGCCGTCGACGCGGCCCAGCGTGTCCTGGATGTTCGACACCAGATAGTCGCCGAGGTCGGCATTGGTCAGCGAGCCGTCTGTCGAATAGAGCGAGAACACCATCAGCATGTTGTTCGACGCCTTGTTCACGCGCACGCCCTGCGCCTGCACGTCCTGGGGCAGGCGGTTGATGACCGACTGGATCTGGTTCTGGACCTGGACCTGGGCGACGTCGATATCGGTGCCGGCTTCGAACACCAGCGTAACGTTGGCGCTGCCGTTATCCGACGAAGACGAGGTCATGTATTTCAGCTTGTCGAGCCCGATCATGCCCTGTTCGATGATCTGGGTGACGCTGTCCTCGACCGTCTTGGCCGAGGCGCCGGGATAGCTGGCATTGACGCGCACCTGGGGCAGGGCGATGTCGGGATACTGTTCGACCGGCAGGCGGGTGATGGATAGCGCGCCGGCCAGCATGATGACGATGGCGATGACCCAGGCGAAGATCGGCCGGTCGATGAAGAAACGCGACAGCATGGAACTCTACTTCTCCGCAGCGGCGGCAGGTGCGACCGCGCGCGGTTTGATTGGTCCCTTGTCCTTCAGGTTGGCGGCTCCTTCGACGATGACCTTGTCGCCGGGATTGAGGCCCGAGGCGACGCGCCACTCCTTGCCGATCATCTCGCCCAGCTGGACAGTGCGCTTGTGCGCCTTGTTGTCCGGTCCGGCGATCATGACGCTGGCCCCGCCCTTGGGGTCCAGGATGACGGCGGGCTGGGGGACCAATATGCCGTTGGACACCGTGCCCTTGACGATGCGGGCGCGGACGAACATGCCGGGCAGAAGCAGACCATCCGGATTGTCGAACACGGCGCGCAGGGTGACCGAACCGGTGGCCGGATCGACGCTGACGTCGGAAAACTGGATACTGCCCTTGACCGGGTAGGCAGAGCCGTCGTCGAGCGTCAGCGTGACGTCGGCATGATCGACGGCGCCGAGCGTGCCTGAGGCGACATCGCGCTTTAGGCGGACCATTTCGGACGACGACTGGGTGATATCGACATAGACCTTCGACAGGTCCTGGATGGTGGCCAGCGCCGTAGCCTGGTTGGCGGTGACCAGGGCGCCGGGTGTGACGCTGGATCTGCCGATGCGGCCCGACACGGGCGCCGCCACCTTTGTGTAACCCAGCGCGATGCGCGCCTGCTGGACCGAGGCTTTCGCCGACGCCAGCTGCGCGGCGGTTTGACGGGCCGAGGCGCGGGCGTCATCGAAGTCCTGCTGGCTGATGGCCTTGATGGTGATCAGCTGCTGGGCGCGCTCGAAACGCAAGGCGGCGGCATCCGCTGCCGCCTGGGCCTGCTGCTCGGCGGCCAGGGCGCTGTCGTAGTCGGCCTGATAGGTCGCTGGATCGATCTGGTAAAGCGACTGTCCCGCCGTGACCAGGGCGCCTTCGGTGAACTGGCGCGCCTTGACGATGCCCCCGACCTGCGGCCGCACGTCGGAAACCAGCCACGCCGATGTCCGGCCGGTCAGTTCCTGGGTCAGGTTCAGCGGACGGGGCTGGACGACCATGACGCCGACACTGGCCGCGCCCCGCGCGCCGCGTCCCTTATCCTGCTCATCCTTTTTACCGCACGCAGTCAGGGACAGTAGCGCCGCTCCTATCAGAGCAATGGCGGCGAAAACGCGTTTTGACATCATAGGCCTCATCTTACAGGGCTCAAACGCTGTATTTGACGAATCCCGACGCCGCAGTGCGAAAAAGATGGATCTTGGCCCAAATTTCGCCAGGCAACAACTCATCACCATCTGCGTTAAAACAACGCATCTTTTGTCCACGCGGCGTGAAGCGCGGAGATGGCGACTTGTGCCTGCTGCCCCAGCTGCGCCCGCAGTCCCGGTTCGCTGACGAGGGTGCGAAGGGCTTGTGCGGCAGCATCGATGTCGGGTTCCGCCCAACTTGCCTCCGGCCCGTTGTGCCGGGGATTGGCGGGGATCAGGCGGTATGGAACCGGCACGGAATTGTCCGCGGTCATGAACGCCATGTTGCCGGACCATCCGGTGGCAACCGCAACGCATCCGGCGGACATGGCTTCGGCGACGGTCAGTCCAAACCCTTCGCCGCGATGCAATGAAATAAAGATGTCGCTGGCCGCGATCAGGTCTTCGGTTTCGCGTCGCGACAGAGCCTGGCACCGAACCTCTATGTCACTGCGGCCGTCCGTCATTTCCAGAAGCTGTTCCGGCACGCGGTCATCATGGGGCAGCGTCTTGACGATCAGTCGGGCGTCTGGGGCGGGCACCGGAAACGCCCTGATCCAGGACGAAATGGCGCCGCCGGGATTTTTCCTTTCAATGTCGCTGCGCGGATCAAAAAGTGTAAGCGCGGTCGTCGTGCCCGGCTTGCCTGGACGCGGTGTCAGGGGCGGTACGGGGTGCGGCCTGACCCGCAGTTTGGCGCTCGCCTCGGGCCACGGGGATTTTGCAAAGGCTGTCGCAAAGGCGTCGCGGACGCAGGGCGACGGCACCCAGATTTCATGAAACCAGCGCGCCGTATCCAGCCATTCCGCCGGCGCCAGTGAACTTTCCCATGTCCAGTAGCCGATGCGGTAAAGGTCGCGCCATGCCGCCTGGTCACGGCCGAAAAGCACGATCCGTGCTTCGGGAGGATTGGCGTGGATAAGCCAGACATCGGCCTTGCCTCTGTCTGCGAACGGTTCGGGGCGGCGTGTCATGAGGCGCCGCTGCAGTGGACGGACATCCTCGCGGATAACTGACAGGCCAGCCGCTTCCAGCGCCGCCGCCGTCATATCTCCGGCGCTGCCGATGCCAAGCGCTTCGGAAAAAAAGGCCGAGACCCGAACGGCCGGGTGCGCGGGGACGGGGTTTTGCGTCGTCGGTTGCCACCGGCGCGTGAGCCGGGCCAGACGCATTTCGAAAACCCGGCGATGAAGCGTGCCGACGAGGCGAGCGAGGCCCTGGATCATCTGAAGCCCAAAGAGGTGAACGTTCGCCCTACTTGCCTTATTACAGGCATCGAGGCACAATGAAATCAATGTGTTTTGTCAAGTGACAATCCGCACTGGTACCTTGAGTAATGCAGGGCTGCTGAAGTGCTTAGAAGTAGCGCCTCAGATGATCGTTAAAGGATGCCTGGGCCGGGGTAAACCTGACTTTATCGATGACCGTCAACCAACCGGTGAAAGCTTCTTAGCGTTCTGTTGACAAATTGCCAGCGTTTTGTAACGCGAAAAGTCGCTGGATGAGATTTAACAATTCCAGAATTTTGGCTTGCAGACTCGTCTTTCGGTCGTTAGTCATACCGCAAAGGTAGCTAGGGCAGGAGCTCGTTGAATGCGTGCGTTGGTGACAGGTGGTGCGGGGTTTGTCGGGAGGCATCTCTGTAAGTATCTTTTAGATAGTGGATGGGATGTGGTCTGCGTCGATCCGGTCGTCGAACGTACCGGAGGGCTCAAGCCTGAAAACTGGCCTCTGTACGATCCGCGCGACTACAAGAACTTCACATATGTCGACATGGATTGCCGCGAATATTTCAAGCGCAACGAATCCTTTGACTATCTGTTCCACCTAGCTGCTATGGTCGGCGGTCGGCTGATGATCGAGTACGACCCTCTCGCCGTCGCCGAAGATTTGGCGATTGACGCGGATTTCTTCCGTTACGCATTGCGGATTAAGCCGAAAAAGTCCGTATTCTTCAGCTCGTCGGCATCCTATCCCATTTCGTATCAACGCAAGGATGACTATGTTCTTCTGAAAGAGGACATGATCGACTTTGATACACAGTTAGGCATGCCTGACCTTTCTTATGGCTGGGCTAAGCTGACGGGTGAGTATCTGGCCCGTCTTGCGCATCAGCATTATGGTCTGTCGACTGTATGTTACCGCCCCTTCAGCGGCTATGGCGAAGATCAGGACCTTACATATCCATTCCCGAGCATCTGCAAGCGCGCTCTTGAGCATCGCGGTGCTGACACGCTGACCGTCTGGGGCACTGGCGATCAAATGCGCGATTTCATCCATATTACGGATTGTGTGCGTTTTGTTATGGATTCGATGGATTTGATTAATACGGGAGACGCTCTCAATCTTTCCACCGGGCGTCTGACCACCTTTAAGGAATTCGCTAAGATCGCTGCCAATACGATCGGCTACAATCCGATAATTACGGGAACGTCCGACAAGCCCGAGGGTGTATTTGCTCGTGGCGGTGACCGCGCGAAGCAGGACGCTTTTGGCCTTCAGCCGACAATAACCTTCGAAGAGGGTGTTGGCCTTGGCATACAGTACCGTGAAGCGCTTCTCTCAGCGCGATAACGATAAGGTTTTATATCATTTATGGATAAGTCGGGGGTGCTTCCAGCTGTTGGAAGTGATGATGCAGTGACGGAATCTGTTCTCGTCGATACAGGCGATATTGTTAAGGCGAGTCTTGCGCGCCTTAACAATATTTCTGGATTAAAGCATCGTTTCGCTGTCATTCGCATGTGGCCGGAGCAGGCTGTTGCGGAGCATGAAAACGTCGAGCGTCTAAGGGATGCGGCGAGGTTACTGGGCGTAGAGCTGATTGAGCTCGACAAGTTCGGCCATATCCTCGGTTCCCCGAGTGAAAAAGTAAGTAGCGAACACGTAGATTTTGTCGTTCACCTGCATTTTGAAACCGCCAAGACTTATGATGCGGTGTCTGTGGCGGCGATGTGGAATCCGACGCAGTTTTATTTTGACTGGGGATTCCAGCGTTTCTGGGCGAACCAGATGTCTCATGACGTCTTCGCCTATACGGGATCGAACGAAATCCGGACGCTTGTCCGCGCCGCTCGCGGAGACGTGGTCGCGGCGGATATGCCGGTCCTTAATCACACCCTCGCCGAACCGGTATACGCGCCTGTCGCGCGATCCAAAAACCAGGTCTTCTACTGCGGCATCAACTGGGAAAAGGTATCCGGGAAAAAGGGGCGTCATGATGAGGTGCTGAAGTCGCTCGACAGCGCCGGCAAGCTTGACGTGTATGGTCCTGAGGTCGTGCAGGGCGTCAAGGTATGGGATGGCTTCCGTGGCTATAAGGGTTCACTGCCTTTTGATGGGCGAACGGTTATAAAGCGGATTTCGCAGGCGGGCGTCTGTCTGGTATTCTCTTCAGATGCGCACAAAGCTTCCGACATCATGTCTAACCGGCTGTTTGAAGCGCTGTGTGGCGGTGCTGTCATTATCGGTGACGAGCATCCGTTTATTCGTAAGGCGGTAGGCGACAACTACATCTGTGTGCCCGACAATCTTACGGCCCAGGAAAGATCGCGTATTATCCTGGATGCGTTGGCAAAGTTCGATGCCGACCCCCAGTCAGCCTGTCGTTTAGCGTTGGCGGCGCAGGATCATTTCCTCAAGACCTTCCACCTCAGTGCCCAGCTGGTTAATGTCTACGAGTCCGTTCAGCGTTTTAACGAGCGAAACAAGAAGGCTTTAGAGACGATTGCTTCGCCTGTACTCGACTTTGTTATCCAGCCAATCAGCGGAGACGCAGACGAGATCGTTGCGCGCATCAATGCCTTAAAGGCCGGGTTTGGCAATCGCGCCAACCTCATTCTTGTTGTGGGTAAGGATCGCCAGCATTGGTTTGAAGACAAGCTGAACGGGGTGGCGCGGGTCGTTGCCCTGACGGCCAAGCAGGGCGCTATCCTTTCGCCGTACGACTGTATTGATGCCATCGGTCCCGAAACGCTGATGGCGCCAAAGATTGCGTTTTCGCTGGGCATCGAGACCATCTTCGCAGAAACTTATCTTCGGGCGTGCGTGGATTCCCGATCCATCCCGGTTACAAGGCTCGGATGCGTCCTGAAGCATTTCGATGCAAAGGACACGGCCTGGTTTGACTATGTCGGTGGCGGCGCGGCAATTTCAGATGTCCATGACGCTGGGTTGGCCAGCATCGTATTTGATGCCGCCTGGCTCAAGTCAAAGATCCAGGTGCGCGGGCTGTTCTGGAAGGACATCTGCAAGATCGCGGAACTCGAGGAGCAGAGCGTAGCCGAATGTGCCCAGACGGCTCTTATCGCAAATCTCAAGGCCTATGAGACGATCCTGGCGCGCGGACTTACCTGGAGTGCGCCGTCCATCGACGTCCGGACCGTGGTCACCCTTAGCGCCAGTCTCAAGGAGACGGTGTCCGACAGCATAGTCGTGCGGCGTGCCTTCAATGAGCAGGTCGTCTGTACCAACTGGACGGGCAAGGACATCCTGTCTGAAGTCAAGACGCTGCCGCCTCAGGAGCAGTGGGCGCTGGCGCTCACCCTGTACAAGTCGGTGCCCATGCCGTCCTGGCTACGAGGAACGGTTACGTTTTTCCGCAAGCTTGCGGGGATAAAATAGCCGATTTATCAACATCGTACTTTGTAATGTCATCGAGATGACTTAATAGGGGCGATGAGTGTGTGTTGCAATGCAGCAGGATGTTCGCGGTCAGGAACGCCCGCGGTCGATCGTGCTCGGAAGCCATATCTGGTCCAGATTTGCCTCTGCCATTTGCCACGCCTAAGGTGCCTGAAAGAGGCCTGTCGGAAGGGTACAGTATGAGTGGAAATTCTCTTAACAACATCAGCGGCGACTTTTTAAAGGGCTTCGGCCTTTACCGTTCGTGGATCTATCTGTCCTATCAGGATTTGATTTCGCGGTACCGCCGGTCCATCTTGGGGCCGATCTGGATCTCCGGTATCATGATATCCCAGGCTTTGGCGCTGGCCATTGTCTTTTCAACGATCTATCGTGTTCCGCTGAAAGAATTTCTCCCGTACGTCATCGCTGGCCTGTCGGTTTTTACTTTCATAGGCTCGCCCTTCGGCGAAGGGTGTGAGACGTTTTCGATTTTCCGGCCGGTCATTAACGCGCATCCCTTGCCGATGTCGTTTCACCTCTATCGCATGGTGTGCCGCCATGTGATCATCCTGCTGCATAACCTTGCAGTATTCCTGGTGGTATACTTCGTCATCAATCAAAGTCTGGCGATTTCATTTATGATTATCCCAGGCCTGATTATCTGCTGCCTGTTCGTTACGGCCTGTACGTTTATTGTTGCGCCACTCTGCGCGCGCTTCCGCGACCTTAAATTTGCTCTTCCGTACGTATGGACGCTGGTCTTCTACCTTACCCCTGTCGTCTGGCGCGTGTCGCAGATGAATGAGAAGACGCGTCTGATCTATATATTTAATCCCTTTTATTACGTACTCGAAGTTGTGCGCGGCCCCCTGCTGGGTTACCCCGTTGACGGGAGCGTGTGGATATGCGCCCTCGGGTCAACGGCGGCCGCAATGCTTATCGCTGCGGTGACGTTCATCCGGACGCGTAGATCAATTGCTTTGTGGGTATAGAGAGGCTGTCGTAGAATAATGTCTTTGCTTCTAAGATTGACCGACGTTGGCCTTATATATCCGGTCTTTTCGGTAAATGCGCGTTCCTTACGGCATCTGGTGCTCAGCGCCCTGACGGGGGGGCACGTGCTCAAAGACTCTCGTGATGTCGTCTACGTTTCCGCCCTGCAGAACATAAGCCTTGAGCTGAACCAAGGTGACCGTCTGGGAATCTACGGTCATAACGGTTCGGGAAAGACAACGCTACTCAAGGTCATTTCCGGGATCTATCATCCGACGTCAGGGTCCGTTCAGGCCTTCGGCAAGATCTCGTCGATGATTGATATGACCAGCGGGCTGGATGTCGATGCGACCGGCGTTGAAAACATAAAGCTGATCGGCGTTCTTCGCGGGCTGAACAAGGCGGCCATCAAGGAAAAGGTCGAGGAGGTCTCGGCTTTCGCCGATCTTGGCGCCTTCTTGGACCTACCGGTCCGAACCTATTCGGCGGGTATGACGGCCAGGCTGCTTTTTGCCGTGGCAACCAGCTTTGACCCGGAAATTCTTGTTCTGGATGAATGGATTGGTGCGGGTGACGCCAATTTCCTGGAAAAGGCCGAGCGGCGCATGGAGGAATTTGTACAGAAGTCGAAGCTCCTGATTCTGGCGACGCACAGCACCGACCTCATCAAGCGCCGGTGCAATAAGCTTCTGGTATTGTCCGGCGGCAAGATTGCCTATTTTGGCGACACTCAACAGTACTTCGATGAGTTGCACGCTGTCGCATGATGATATGAACAGCCCGGACCTTTGCGTGTATGACGCGTCGTTCGATGGCCTTGAATAGTTTAGACGTGAGGGTAAAATGAAGGTAGTATTGCTGGCCGGGGGACTGGGAACACGTCTAGGTGAAGAGACGGATGTCAAGCCAAAGCCGATGGTTCTTGTCGGAGACAAGCCGATCATCTGGCATATCATGAAGTATTATTCCAGCTTTGGAATAAATGATTTTATTATTTGCCTCGGCTATAAAGGCTATGCCTTCAAGGAGTTTTTCGCCAACTACATGCTTCACCTGGCGGATGTGACCATCGATGTGCAGACCAACAAGATCGAGGTCCATCGCAACAAGGCAGAGCCCTGGCGTATAACGCTGGTCGAGACGGGACTTGAGTCCATGACAGGCGGCCGCCTGAAGCGCGTTGCCGAATACGTCAAGGACGAAGACATGTTCTGCATGACCTACGGCGACGGATTGTCTGACGTTGACCTAGACGCACTGATCGCTAGCCACAAAGCGTCGGGTTGCGAAGCCACCATGACGACGGTTCAGCCTCCGGGCCGTTTTGGTTCTGTGATCATCGAAGACGGACGTGTCACTTCGTTCGAGGAAAAGCCCGATGGCGACGGCGGTTGGATTAACGGCGGCTTTTTCATCCTGTCTCCAAAGGTTCTCGACCGGATCGCCGACGACACCACGGTCTGGGAGCAGGCGCCGCTTAAGACCCTGGCTGCAGACCGCCAGCTGAACTGCTACCGCCACAAGGGCTTCTGGCAGTGCATGGACACTGTCCGTGACAAGATTGTCCTCGAAAACCACTGGAAATCAGGCCGAGCGCCGTGGGGACGTTGGTAATGGATGTTGAGTTCTGGCGGGGAAAACGGGTTTTTCTGACCGGCCACACCGGCTTCAAGGGAAGCTGGCTGTCTGTCTGGCTGCAAAGCGTGGGAGCCGAGGTCTACGGCTATGCTCTGGCGCCGAACACAACGCCCAACATGTACGGCGAGGCGCGCGTCGATGAGCTGGTGCATTCGGTCATCGGCGACGTGCGCGACGAAAACAGGCTGAACCAGGCTTATGAGGCCGCGCGCCCCGACATCGCCATTCATATGGCGGCCCAGCCGATCGTGCGGGATTCCTATATAGATCCCGTCGGTACCTACGCGACTAACGTCATGGGGACGGTAAATTTCTTAGAAGCGGTGCGCCGGTATCCGTCGGCGCGCGCGGTCCTGGTCGTCACCAGCGACAAGTGCTACGAAAACAAGGAATGGGTCTGGGGGTATCGCGAAGACGAACCCATGGGTGGATACGATCCCTATTCCAACAGCAAGGGATGTGCGGAACTCGTCGTTTCGGCCTACCGCAAGTCGTTTTTTAAGGACGGCGGCGTGGCCCTTGCGTCCGCCCGGGCCGGCAATGTGATCGGCGGCGGCGACTGGGCCAACCATCGCCTTTTGCCCGACTTCTTCCGGGCGATAGAGCAGGGCAAGGTTCTGTCGATCCGGTATCCCGAAGCCGTCCGCCCCTGGCAGCACGTTCTAGTTCCGCTTTCCGGTTACATCCGGTTGTGCGAAGCATTGTGGACCGACACCGGCACCTATGCCGACGGCTGGAACTTCGGACCGGATTTTGAAAAAGATCACACCGTCGAGAACATCCTGAAAATTCTCAAACAGGTTTGGCGCACTCCCTTCGAATGGGAGGTTGAACCTGGTGAAAAGCCACACGAAGCGGTGAATCTGCGCCTCGACTCGTCAAAGGCTCGTAAATATCTCGACTGGACCGCTGGCTGGACCTGCCGCGACGCGGTCGTCGCCACCGCCGTATGGCAGCAGGGTTTCATTGAAGGCGGAGATATGCGCCAGATGACATTGGATCAAATTCGTGATTTTACCGCTGGTGAATCACTCGCAAAACGACATGGTATTGAAGGAACGTTTTAATGACTGCCGCTGCCCTTTCGAAGGATGAACTGGAAGCGCTGAGGGCGCAGATTTTTGAACTCTGCGCCCAGTATTCGCGTGAAGCCCACGGACCGAAACCATTTGTGCCGGGAGTTTCG
>CAMLLA010000008.1 GCA_946480525.1 uncultured Asticcacaulis sp.
CCCTTCGCATGGCTCCGGGCGTTCGTCGCGGAAATCAGTACATTCAGTACTGATTTCATCCGATTTGCTTCAAAGCAAATCGGCGCTCCTCACCCCCAAACCCACTTATTTCACGCCCAGCTTCTTCTGCAGATCGCTCGACGACGTCGTATACTGGAAGCGCAGCTTGCGGTCCGGGTGGACATAACGGTGCGCCTGCTGCGCCATCAGCGCCGCTTCGTGGAAGCCCGACAGGATCAGCTTCAGCTTGCCCGGATAGTGGTTGATGTCGCCAATGGCGAAGATGCCCGGCGTCGAGGTTTCGAACTTTTCCGTATCCACCGGGATCAGGTTTTCGTGCAGGTTCAGACCGAACTCCGCCACCGGACCCAGCTTCATGGTCAGGCCGAAGAAGGGCAGGAAGGCGTCGGCTTCGATGTGCGATTCATTGCCGTCGGCGTCTTCAATCAGCACCGATTCGAGGAAGTGACCCGTTTCCCCCTTCAAAGCCGTAGCCTGCGAGATGATCAGGTCCATCTTGCCGTCGGCGACCAGCTGGCGCATTTGAGCGACGCTGTGCGGTGCGGCGCGGAAGTCGTCGCGGCGGTGGATCAGGGTGACGCGCTCGGCGATCGGTTGCAGGTTCAGCGTCCAGTCGAGCGCCGAGTCGCCGCCGCCGGAGATGACGATCTTCTTGCCGCGGAAGGCTTCCATCTTGCGCACGGCGTAGTGGACACCCTTGCCGGCGCCGATATTTTCAAAGCCTTCGATGCCCGGGATCGGCGGCTTCTTGGGCTGGAAGGACCCGCCACCGGCGGCGATGACGATCGTCTTGGCGCGCACGACTGTCTTCTGGTCGGTCGTGACCTCCCACAGGCCCGCGTCGTCCTCGCCCTCTTCGATCTTGCGCACAGCCACGGCCATTTCGCCCAGGTGATACTTGGCCCCGAACGGATGAATCTGCTCCAGCAGGCGCTTGGTCAGGTCGTCGCCCGAAATGATCGGCCAGGCCGGAATGTCGTAGATCGGCTTTTCCGGATACAGCTCGGCGCATTGGCCGCCGACCTTGTCGAGAATGTCGATCAGGTGGGCCTTGATGTCGAGCAGGCCCAGTTCAAAGACGCTGAACAGGCCGACCGGTCCGGCGCCGATGACGACGACGTCCGTTGTCCAGGTCTGACCCGCTTCCAGCGCGTCGACTTGGTGCAGGGGGTTTACGTCGGTCATTATTTGTCTCCACAGGCAGATAGATAGTTTTGTTAAACTGAAAAGCGCTATATTAGAGCGCTGAATTTAGCAGGGGTATTGGCATGTCCAGGGATAGACTGCCGCCGCTGTCGGCGCTTCGCGTGTTCGAAGCGGCGGCGCGGCATGAAAGTTTCAAGCAGGCGGCCGAAGAGCTGTTCGTCACGCCGGGCGCGGTGTCGCAGCAGATCCGCCTTCTGGAAGAACATGTCGGCGTCGAACTGTTCGTCCGCGACGGCCGCCGTGTGGTCCTGAGTGATGCCGGCAAGGCGTCCGCCCTGATCCTGAAGGAAGCCTTCGAGAAGATGTTCGAGGCGACGCGCCTGATGAAGGCCGGCATCAGCAAGGGCCGCGTCACGGTGTCCGCCGCGCCCAGCTTTGCCGCCAAGTGGCTGATGCCGCGTCTCTACGAGTTTAGCGCCGCTAACGAAGACATCGACGTCTGGGTCAGCGCCGACATGCAGCCGGTCGACTTCGCCGTCTCCGACATCGACCTGGCCGTGCGCTACGGCAACGGGCATTACAACGGGCTGAATGTCGAGCACCTGCTGGCCGAAGCCGTCGTGCCGGTGTGCTCGCCGCTGTTGTTCGAAGCCGCGCCGATGAAGAAGCCCGCCGACCTGGGCCACCACGTCCTGCTGCATGACGTCGGCTTCGAGGCCGACCCCAGCTGCCCGGACTGGGCCATGTGGCTCAAGGCGCACGGCGTCGAAGGCGTCGATGCCTCGCGTGGTCCGCGTTTCAACCAGTCGTCCATGGTGATCGAGGCGGCCGTGGCCGGTCGTGGCGTGGCCCTGGCCAAGCGCACCATCGCCGAGGCCGATCTTCAGGCTGGCCGTTTGAAGGTTTTGTTCGACGAGGCCGATGCGCCGCTGAACTTTGGCTATTATCTGGTCTGGCCGCAGACGCGCGAGCCCAGCCCGGCGCAGTTGCGTTTCATGGACTGGCTGCGCAGCGAGGCGCGCAACGCCGAGCCCGTGGCGGGCGGTGCCAAGGAACGTCCGGTGTTTGCGGCTCAGGACATTTAAGGCAATTCCTTCCCCGTTTACGCGGGTTTGGCTTCGGCGAAAGTACAGCTTTCGCAAGCCATGGGCATTTGCGTAGCAAATGACGGAAGGGGGAGGGGCCAAGGTCCTGTCTTTAAAGCCTGCGGCATTTCCCCTTTCCACCGTCGCAAGCGATGGTCCCCCCTCCCCGTAAACGGGGAGGGAATTAGACGTAAAGTCTTTGCTACGAGAGAACGCGACGCTTGACACCTTTACGCAGCAGCCCCCGTGTCCGGGAACCACGGCGGGGTCGGCAGGCCCTTGTCCTTCAGGAAGGCCGGATTGAAGATCTTCGACGCATAACGGTTGCCGTAGTCGCACAGCACGGTGACGATCGTCTTGCCGGGACCCAAGTCCTTCGCCATCTTCATCGCGCCGACGACATTGAGCGCTGATGACGTGCCAAGGCATAATCCTTCGGTCTGGATCATGTCGTAGAGCACCGGCAGCCACTCTTCGTCCGACACCTGGTAGGAACGGTCGACATGAATGCCTTCGAGGTTTGCGGTAATGCGGCCCTGGCCGATACCTTCGGTGATAGACGTCCCTTCGGATTTCAGCTCGCCGGTCGTGTAGTAGCTGTAGAGCGCCGCGCCGAACGGATCGGCCAGGCCGATCTGGATGTCCGGGTTCTGAGATTTCAGATAGAGGCTCATGCCGCCCAGCGTGCCGCCCGAACCGACGGCACAGATGAAGGCATCGAGCTTGCCGTCGAGCGCCTTCATTACCTCCGGACCGGTGCCATCGATATGCGCCTGGCGGTTGGCGACATTGTCGAACTGGTTGGCCCATACCGCGCCCAACTCCTGGGCAAGCGTCCCGGAATAGCGAACATAGTTGTTCGGATTGGCGTAAGGCACGGCATCGACTTCGATCAACTCAGCGCCCAACTGGCGGATGGCGTCCTTTTTTTCCTGCGCCTGGGTACGGGGGATAACGATGACGCATTTATAGCCCAGCGCATTGGCGACCATGGCCAGGCCAATGCCGGTATTGCCTGCCGTGCCTTCGACGATGGTGCCGCCGGGTTTCAGGCGGCCGTTCTTTTCATGATCGCGGATGATCCAAAGCGCGGCGCGGTCCTTGATCGACTGCCCGGGGTTGAGGAACTCCGCCTTGCCGTAAATTTCGCAGCCAGTCGCTTCCGATGCCGCCTTCAGGCGGATCAGCGGCGTGTTTCCAATCAGGTCGACGACGGAAGTAACAGGTGCGGACATGGGAATGGTTCTCAAGAAGGGTCAGGCTAGCTATCAAATTGCTGCCGTTTGCCCAAGCGATGGATTCTAATCGCGCGATTTAGATCGGAACGCAGTTAAATGGAACTGTCGTTCCGATCTAATTTTTGCTTGGCTGCGATGTTATGCGGAAACCTGTTCCGCACATCGCTCGGGCATCCTTGCATGTCACAGCAAGTTCATGATGCGCAGGCAGACTGGAAAATAACACATCGCGTTTTTATTTTCGTCGCGGTTAGTTTCGGGGCGGCGGACGGGCAACATGGTTATGGAGTTGTTAATGGCCGTCCTAAGCTTTATAATATCCATTATCGCCGGACTGGTGGCGGGATGGATTGTTTACTATATAATGGTGGGAGGGCTTCGCATGTCAGAAAATGATAACAAAAATAAGATCTTGCTGGAAAAAGAGTCCTTGCTCGACCGGTTCGGCGTCGTTTGCTTCCGCATCGCCAATCGCTTCGTGATTTCGACCCTGGGCGGCGCGGTCGTGAAACTTGTGCTCGGCAATCCAAAAACCCGTAAAGCTTGATTGACCTTGCGCGGATGGTAAGGCTCGCTCTATAGCAGGCCCAATTACGTTCCCAATGGATGCAGGTCCGCGCCAAAATGGCTGTCTTTACTCCCGTCTCATTAGACGATGCCAGGGCCTACCTGCGTGACTACGACATCGGCGAACTGATCCACCTCGAAGGCATCGAGGAGGGCGTCTCCAATACCAATTTCAAGGTCGAAACAACGACGGGGCTGTACGCCCTGACCCTGTTCGAAGCGGCGACGCCGGTGGACGACCTGCCGTGGTTCATGGACTATACGCTGTATCTGGACCGCAAGGGCTATCCGGCGCCGGGGCCTGCGCTCAAGCGCGACGGTGGGTCCCTGGGCGAGATCAACGGCAAGCCATGCGCCCTGATCAAGTGGCTGCCGGGCCGCTGGCCGCGCAACCCCGATGTGCGCCATGCGGCGTCGGCGGGTGAATATCTGGCGAAGCTGCATCTTGTCGGCGGGGACTTTCCGCAGGTCCGCGAAAACAGCATGGGCCCTCACGCCTGGCCGGGCCTGATCGAACGCTGCGTGCCGAAGGCATCGACTTCACCGCGCGCACAGGATGTGCTGGAAGATTTTCGTGGAGAACTGGCGTGGCTTGAAAAGCAATGGCCGGCCCAGTTGCCCAAGGGCGCCATCCACGCCGACTACTTTACCGACAATGTCCTGATGAGCGATGACGGTGAGGTGACCGGCGTCATCGACTATTACTACGCCTGTACCGACTTCTACGCCTACGATCTGGCGGTGTCGCTGAACGCCTGGGGCTTCACACCGGGCGGGCAACCCTTGCCGAACATGATCCGAGCCTTCGCCGATGCCTATCATGCGGTGCGGCCATTGTCCGATGCGGAAATTGACGCCTTGCCGTTGTTCGCGCGCGGCTCGGCGGTGCGGTTCACCCTGACGCGGCTTTACGATCTGCTCAACCACGACCCGTCGTGGGTGGTGAAGCCCAAGGACCCGGAAGCGTTTTACCGCCGGCTTGAGTATCACCGCTCGGTCAAAAACGGCCGCGACTATTTCTCGGCGTAAACCGGCGGGTCGTAGCGGCCGTGCCAGACGCGCACGGCGCTGGCGTTTTCGCGGACTTGCTGGACGCTGAGAGCTTCGCGTATCTTCGCCTGAAGTGCGGCCTCGGTGGCGCTGTCGCCGCCGCAATTGTCGAGGCTGAGTTGCAGCCAGTAATCCGCGCCGGCAGGGTCGTTCCAGTCCGCCAGGATCGTGGCAAGTTCCATTTGATAGGCGGACACTAAGCGGGCATTGTCGTCGCCGGTCAGGCGGTGGCCATTGTTATTGGCGGCGCGCGTCAGCCAGTCCAGCCCGGCCACGGCGTCGCGCGGGGTACCGCGTCCATTGAGCAATGCATGGCCCACGGCGGCCTGCGCTTCGACATCACCGGAAGCCGCGGCGCGGCTGAACCATTGGAAGGCTTGCCCCGCTGTGTCGACGGCGCCCAGCCGGTCGTCGTTGTAAAGCCTGGCCAGTTGCACCTGCGCGTCGCGGTCACCAGCCTCCGCGCGGGTGCGGACGCTCTGTGCGGCGCGATTGTAGTAGATGATCGCCATGCCGCGCCGGCGATCGCCCAGTTCACCGGATTCGTAGTGCCGGGCCGTGATCAGCTGGTGGTAATATTCACCATCATCCGCCACGGCCTGGAACCACTTTTCCGCACTCGCGATGTCGGGTTTTACGCCTTCGCCGGTCAGGTAGCGATAGGCGACGGCTTCTGCCGCACGCGCGTCGCCATCCTCCGCCGCCCTAAGGTCGCTGAGATATTCGGCCCGCCATTCCGCGATATCCGCGCCGTAACCGGCTTTACCGAGTGCGACAATTTCAGCGTCCAGCTTCGCGTTTTCGCTGTCGGCCTCCCTCATCCGCAGCGCCCAGCGCAGGCGCTCGGTGCCGCCGGCGGGTGCGGCATAGGCCTGGGGCGTGTCGCAACAGGTGTTCAATTCGTAGATGGCGTTTCCGCTGCCCATCAGCGCCGCCTGTTGCAGCAGGCTCATCCCGCCGTTCCAGTCGGGCGCGACACCCAATTCGCCGTCGCGCCGGATCATGCCCAGCACATAGGTCGCTTCGGCGTCACCGTGGGCCATCGCCTTGGTCAGCCACGGTACGGCGGCCTTGTCATGGCGATCATAAAGCCAGACACCGAGTTTGGAGGTCGCGGCGTCATCACCGGCATTGGCGCGCGAGATGAGGTCTTCGGGCGCGGCTTCGGCTATGGCGGCGGACGCCGTCATCCACAGGCCAGCAAGCAAAGCCGCGCGTACAGGTCCGGTGATGGTGTGCAATGTTAAGCCCCGCCCCAGTTAACGATTTTGAACGCGTTAACCATTCGAAACTGGCACGGATGTGTGCCTGAGTCCAGATAGTGAGATGCGGCTTTCGCGTCACACTTGTTGCGCATGCAACTTTAGCGGCTTGACCGGCATGAGCGTATGGTAAATAAGGCCCGCATGTTTATGACCCGCAGCCAGATCCAGATGAGCAAGCCGACCGTCTCGCACGAGAACGGCGTCGATCTGCGCGCGCTGCGTCGGACCCTCGATCCGCGACAGGGCTGTATCCGAAACCCATAGGACAAAAACCGTCCGATGTTTCGCGTCCAGCCCTTTCGACCCGGTCGAAAGGGCTTTTCCATTTTATCTGAATTTTTGAAAACGAGCAGAAAAGGAGAAAACACATGCAAGTTTTCCAAGGCGCCCGTGGGGGCTTGATCAAGGCGTGGATCGACGGCGTGGCCGTCGAGGATCAGGCGCGCAAGCAGCTCGACAATATTGCCGCCATGCCCTTCATCCATAAGCACGTCGCCATCATGCCTGACGTTCACTGGGGCATGGGGGCGACCATCGGTTCGGTCATTCCGACCAAGGGCGCGATCATCCCGGCGGCGGTCGGTGTCGACCTGGGCTGCGGCATGATGGCGGTGCGGACGACGCTTACCGCGTCGGACCTGCCGGACAACCTGGCGGGGCTGCGGACTGCGATCGAGGAACGGATCCCACACGGCCGTACCGACAATGGTGGTGTCAATGACCGGGGCGCGTGGGGCGAGGCAACCGATGCGGCCAATAGCGAATTTTCGAAGCTGTCCGACGAGTTGAAAAAGATCGTCGACAAGCATCCGAAGATTTCGCAGGCGGCGCAGCGGGCGCAGAACCATCTGGGCACGCTTGGTACCGGCAACCACTTTGTCGAGGTCTGCCTCGATGAAAACGACGCCGTGTGGATCATGCTGCACTCGGGTTCGCGCGGCATCGGCAACCGGATCGGATCCTACTTCATCGAGCGCGCCAAGCACGAGATGAAGCGGTGGTTCATCAACCTGCCGGACGAAGACCTGGCCTACCTGCCGGAAGGCTCGGAACTGTTCGGCGACTATATGGGAGCCGTGTCGTGGGCTCAGCGGTTCGCGCGGACCAACCGCGAACTGATGATGACGGCCGCGCTTGAGGCCCTTTCGGTCTCGGTGCCCAAGCGCTTCACCTGCGACTGCGAGGCCGTGAACTGCCACCACAACTACGTGGCGCACGAACGGCACTTCGGTTCGGACGTATTGGTGACCCGTAAGGGCGCCGTGCGGATCACGCCGGAGACGCTGGGCATCATCCCGGGATCGATGGGCGCGAAATCGTTCATCGTGCGCGGGATCGCCGGCCAGCCGATGGCCGAAGCCTTGTGTTCGTGTTCGCACGGTGCGGGCCGGGCCATGTCGCGGGCCGAAGCCAAGCGGCGCTTCACCCTGGAAGATCACGCGCGGGCAACCGCCGGGGTGGAGTGCCGGAAGGACTCCGAGGTGATCGACGAAACGCCGGCGGCGTACAAGGACATCGACGCGGTCATGAAGGCCCAGGCCGACCACGTCGAAATCGTCCATACGCTCAAACAGGTGGTTTGCGTCAAAGGCTAGGCCAAGCGCATCCCAAAAAGTGTGCAGCGGTTTTTTGGATAAGATGCGCGACAAGCAAAAAGACAAAGAGGCGGTAGCAATGCCGCCTCTTTTTTGACGTTTGAAACCCGCTATAGTCCGACCATGCTGTCACGTCGTCACGCACTTCTGGGACTGTCCGCTTGTCTCCTGCCGCAGACCGCGCAGGCGAAAGACGCACTGCGTATTCCCCTGCAATTCAACGAAGCGGGCCTGCCGCATGTGCCGGTCTCGTTCGGCGACAAGGGGCCGTACCGTTTCGTCATCGACAGCGGGGCGTCGATCAACGGCATCAACGTCAAGCTGGCGCCGGAACTGGGGCTTATGGCCAGGACCAAGATACGGCTCACCGGGGCGGGTGGCACGGAAATCAGCCCGCTCTATCTCATCCGCGACATCGGCATAAACGACGCCCATTTCTACAAGGAAATGATCTTTGTCGGCCTGCGTAAGCCGCCGTTTGAAGGTGCGGCGGGTATGCTGGGTGCGGGTTTTGTGACCGGCTGGCCGAGCGAATTCGATTTCGACGCCGCCGAATTGCGCATCCACGAGAACGGCCGGCCGGATTTCAGCGCCTATCACATGGTGCCGTCGCGCCGCCTGCCGGCCGGATCGCCCGATGAGCACAAGGTACTGGTCGATGTCACGCTTGACGGCATGGCGCTGAAACTGATTGTCGATACAGGGGCCAGCGCCGAGATCAGCCTGAACAGCGCCTGCGTTAAGCGGCTGAAGCTGTGGGACCGCTATCCCGTTTTGGCACCGGGGCATACGCTGGATGTCAACAGCGTCCGGGTGCCGCGCCGAACCGTCAAAATTCCCGACCTGAGGTTGGGCGAATTTCTTATAGATGCGACGCCGGTCAACCTGACCTCACCCTCGGTCGGGCAAAGTGGAGCGGTGTCCGACGGCGTCATCGGCATGCGCACCCTGCGCCGCTTTCGCGTCTGCTTCGACGACGACAGGGGCTTTGGCCTCAAGACGCGCAATGGGTCGAAGACCTTGCCCTATCTCTGGACCTTTAAGCCGAAAAGCCCCTAAACCGAAAAACCCCTGACCAGATCGAGGGCAGCAGCCTCGTCCATCTTCAGTTCGGTGATGCGCTCGGGCAGGCCGTACAGTGCCTGGATGGCTTCCGGCACTTCCGGCGCGAAGCCGAGCGCCTTCTGCACAAAGTCCGGGAACTTGGCGGCATGGGCCGTAGACAGGAAGATTTGGGGTTTACCCGGTTCCTTGCGTTCCAGAGCCGCGCCCAGCGCCACCGCGGTGTGCGGGCAGATGACCTTGCCATAGGCTTTGTAGGCGTAGGCGATGGTCTCGCGCGTCTTGTCTTCGCTGATGGTGGATGCCGTGACCTCGGCCTTCAGCGCCGATTGCAGGTCCGGTGACAGTGTCACCGCGCCGGTGGTGGCGAAGGTGTCGAACAGGGCCTTGGTCGTGGCGGCGCTGCGGCCCGACGCCTCGTAGACCAGGCGCTCAAAGTTCGACGGTGCCTGGACGTCCATGCTGACCGAGGCCGACTCGACGGCCTGGCGGCGGACGTAACGGCCGTCATTGATCGCCTGATTCAGCGCGTCGTTCTGGTTCACGGCGGCGTGCAGGTGGCCGACATTGCCGCCGATGCGGCGGGCAACCCAGCCGGCGAAGGCGTCGCCGAAATTGCCGGTCGGCACGACGAATTCCGGCTTATCGGCGCCCGAAGCCGCTGCGGCGGCCAGATAATATGGGACCTGACCAAGCAGACGGCCCCAGTTGATCGAATTGACCGAGCTGATCAGTCCGCGGTCCTTCAAGGCAGCGTTGCCAAGCAGGGTCTTGACGATCTTTTGGCAGTCATCGAAGTCACCCTCGATGCCGACATTGAGCACATTGTCGGCTTCGACCGTCGTCATCTGCAGACGCTGGACGGGAGAGACGCGGCCGAGCGGATGGAAGACGACCAGACGGACGCGGTCGGCGCCGGCAAAGGCGCGCACGGCGGCGGCGCCCGTATCGCCCGATGTCGCGGTCACCAGGGTCAGGGTTTCATTGCGTTCGCGCAAGGCTCCGCTGGTCAGCTCGGCCATCATCTGCATGGCCATGTCCTTGAAGGCCAGGGTCGGGCCGTGCCACAGCTCCAGCATCCACAGATTGTCATCCAGTTGCGTCAGCGGCACCTGGCCATCGGCGCGCAGAAAGGCATTGGTGGTCGCGGTGACGGCCGCTTTGGCTGCGTCCGCACCGACTGTATCGGCCTGGAAATCGTCGAGTAGGGTCTGGGTCAGTTTGCTGTAGTCGCGCGCCAGGTCCGACCATTCCGAAGCGCTGCGCGACGGGTAGGTATCCGGCAGATACAGGCCGCCATCGGGTGACAGGCCATCGAGCAGGGCATCGGCAAAGGTCTTCGAACCCGTAAATCCGCGCGTGCCGATGTAGTTCATTTTGTTACCAGTTCCGCCTGAAAACCTAAGGTCTTGCGAAGGCTGCGCCATGTCAGTACAAGCGCGCCAGCACGGCGCCGCCCGTAACATTTTCAATCCGCTTAGAAAAGGCGAAACATGTCCGGCCAGACGAATATGAGCACAAGCGTGCCTCTGCCGGATGTTTTGCTGAACGCGCAACGGATCGTCATCAAGGTCGGCTCGGCCCTGGTGGTCGACAAGCCCTCCGGTGGCGCGAACGGCGAATGGATGGCCGGCCTGGCGCGCGATATCGCAGCGCTGACGGCGACCGGCAAGGATGTCGTGCTGGTGTCGTCCGGCGCTGTGGCGCTCGGCCGCCGCTATCTGGGCATTACGCGCGCCAAACTGAAACTTGAAGAAAAACAGGCCTGTGCCGCCGCCGGCCAGCCGCTTCTCATGAGTGCCTGGGACGAGGCGTTTCGGGCGGTGGGCTTAAAGACAGCGCAGGTCCTGCTGACGCGCGAAGATACCGAAAAGCGCAAGCGTTGGCTCAATGCCCGCGCCACGGTCGAGACCCTGTTCGATGTCAAATGTGTGCCGATCGTCAATGAAAACGACACGGTGGTGACCGAAGAGATTCGCTATGGCGACAATGACCGCCTGGCGGCGCGCACGGCGCAGCTGGTCAAGGCCGAGGCGCTGATCCTGCTGTCGGATATCGATGGTCTGTATACGGACGATCCGCGCCGTAATCCGGAGGCGCAGCATATCGCGCTGGTCGAAAAGCTGGACGCGCGCATCGAGTCGATGGCGGGTGGCGCCAATATGTCGGCAGGGGTCGGCACGGGCGGTATGGCCACGAAGATCGCTGCCGCCAAGATCGCCGGTTCGGCCGGTTGTGCGACCTTGATCGCGTTTGGCGCGGTGGTCCAGCCTCTGTCGTCCTTAAGCGGCCCCATGGGCGCGCGCTTTACGCTGTTCAAGCCGCAGGCGTCCCTGAGCGCCGCCTATAAGGCCTGGATCGCAGGCACCGTCGTGCCAGCCGGCAAGCTTATGCTGGACGAGGGGGCGGTGCGGGCGCTGCATAACGGCAAATCGCTTCTGCCATCGGGGATTGTCGACGTCACCGGCAGTTTCGACAAGGGGGATACTGTGTCGATTGTGTCGTGCGCCGGCCAGGAAGTGGCGCGCGGCATCGTCAGCTATAATGCCGAAGACATCCGCGCCATTCGCGGCCGTGGCAGCAAGGACATCGAGGCCATTCTGGGCTATACGTCGGGAGATGAGGTGATCCATCGCGACGACATGGCGATGGTCTAATCCCTTCTCCCCGTTCACGGGGAGAAGGTGGTCCGTAGGACCGGATGAGGGGCAAAAAACGCTTTCCGCGCGCAAAGCAGACGACAGTAAGCCCCTATCCCTATCCCTATCCCTATCCCTATCCCTCTCCCTCTCCCCGTAAACGGGGAGAGGGGACTAAAGCGCCAACCGCCATCAGATTCTCGCCAAACTGCGCTGATTTCCGATGAAACGGTCGTTTTTTGCGGCGGTTGCGCTATATAGCCTTTGACTGACAAGGGGTACGACATGGACGACCAGAGCACACGCACGCTGAATGACCTGATGACCGACATGGCCGCCAAGGCCAAACTCGGCGCAGAGGCCCTGCGTCTGGCCGGCCCGGATGTACGCACGCGCGCCATCATCGAAGCCGCGAAAGCCATCCGCGCCCGCGAAGCGGCTATCCTGGCCGCCAACGAAAAAGACCAGCAGTTCGCCCGCGACAAGGGGTTGACCGACGCCATGATCGAGCGCCTGATCCTCAATCCGGCGCGCGTCGAAGCCATGGCGAAAGGCCTTGAGGAAGTCGCCGGACTGCCCGATCCTGTCGGCCGCGACCTGGCGCGCTGGACGCGTCCCAACGGCCTCGACATCGCCCGTGTGTCCACGCCGATCGGCGTCATCGCCATCATCTATGAAAGCCGCCCGAACGTGACGGCCGATGCGGCTGCCCTGTGTATTCGCTCGTCCAACGCTGCCATCCTGCGCACCGGTTCCGAAGCGCTGAATTCGGCCCTGGCCATCTATGCCGCGTTTGAAGACGGTTTCCGCGCCGCCGGCCTGCCCGACACCTGCGTGCAACTGGTCCCGACCTCGGACCGCGATGCTGTCGGCCTGATCCTGGGTGGGCTGAATGGCACGATCAACCTGATCATTCCGCGCGGTGGCCGCTCGCTGGTCGAACGCGTCCAGAAGGAGGCGCGCGCGCCCGTCCTGGCCCACCTCGAAGGCCTGAACCACACCTATGTCCATACGAACGCCGATCCGGAAAAGGCCGTGGCCGTGACGCTGAACGCCAAGATGCGGCGCGTGTCGGTGTGTGGCTCGACCGAGACCCTTTTGATCGACGAGGCCGTCGCCGAAACCCTGCTGCCGCGCATCGCCGAAGCACTGGAAGCCAAGGGCTGCGAACTGCGCGGCGACGAACGTGCGCGAGCGATCCACCCGATGGTTGCCGCCACCGAAGAGGACTGGAAGACCGAGTATCTGCTGCCGATCATCTCGATCCGCGTCGTCAAGGACGAGGCTCAGGCCATCGACCATATCAAGACCTATGGCTCGGGCCATACCGAAGCCATCATCACCGAGGACGCGCAGGCCGCCGAAACCTTCCTGAACGAGGTCGATTCCGCCATCGTCATCTGGAACGCTTCGACGCAGTACGCCGACGGTGGTGAGTTTGGTCTGGGCGCGGAAATCGGCATCTCGACCGACCGCCTGCATGCGCGCGGTCCGGTCGGCGCCGAGCAACTGACGACGTTCAAATACGTTGTCCGCGGCAGTGGTCAGACACGGCCTTAACCTCAGGTTCCAAATTTCACCCTTACATTCTCGTCATGGAACTGTCGTGAAATCGCTTTAAGGCCTGCTTCCTTTCCGCCATAATACGGCCAGCGAGGTCTGATGGACGAACGGCGAACCTTTCTGAGCGCAATTCCGGTCGGAACCCTGATCGGGACGGCCGCGCTGATTGGCATGGCGTTAATTGAGCCGCTGCGGCCGTTCGTGATTTTCGCTGCCGTGGCAATCATCGGCTACACCCTGGTCGAGATGTGGTTGCGCCAGGGCGAGCTCCACGCGCGCTATGAAACGAAACCTGTGCGCTCCGAGCCGATAATCCAAAAGGGGCCGGACTTCCGCGAAGCGCTGGCGGCCATGCCCGATCCGGTTATCATCGTATCGGGGGCCGAGCCCGACGACATTGCCGGACGGTGGATCGTATTCGTCAATCCCGCCGCACAAAAGGTCTTCCAGATCGAAAGCAAAGGCGGGCTGCTGGTCAGCGCCATTCGCACGCCGGAAGTGCTGGAGTGCGTCGATGAAGCGTTGTTTGGCGGAATTTCCCGCTCCGTGAGCTTTGAAACCACGGGCGGTGCGCGCGATCAATACTGGCGCGCCTCCGCCAGCCCGTTGCCGATCGAGGGCGGAGACCAGAGACTGGCCCTGTTGGTGCTGCGCGATGAGACAGACATCCGTCGCATGGAAAAGATGCGAGCGGATTTTCTCGCCAATGCCAGCCACGAATTGCGGACGCCTCTGGCATCGCTGTCCGGCTTCATCGAAACCCTGCGCGGCCCCGCCAGGGACGACGAAAAGGCGCGTGACAAATTTTTGACGATTATGGCGACGCAGGCGGACCGCATGGGGCGGCTGATCCACGACCTCCTGTCTCTGTCGCGCATCGAGCTGAACGAGCACGTGCCCCCGTCAGGTGAAGCCGACCTGGTCCTGGCCGTCAAGGATGTCGTCGATGGCCTCAGCCTGATCGCGCAGCAGAAGGGCGTCGTCTTCCGGGTCGAGGCGCCGAAGCCCGGCCTTTATCCGATTATTGGCGACCGCGACCAGATCCTGCAGGTGGCGCAGAACCTGATCGACAATGCGCTGAAATATGCGCCACAGGGTTCGGAAGTCGTTATCGAAATCGGTATCGACCGGACGCTGTCACAGGCGATCGCGGCAACTGACGCCAAGGCCGCCAAACTGGTCCTGCTCAGACCGGACCGCAATGTTCATGAGCACTATGCCATCCTGCGCGTACGCGATGCCGGGCCGGGTATCCGGCGCGAGCATCTGCCGCGGCTGGCCGAACGTTTCTACCGCGTCGAAGGCCAGAAAAGCGGAGACCGCCTGGGCACCGGTCTGGGGCTGGCGATCGTCAAGCACATCATCAACCGCCATCGCGGCGGGCTGGTCGTCGAGTCGATCGGGGCACAGGGGGCTGCCGAAGACCTGGTCATGATCGAGCCAGGCAGCGACAATGTCGCGCCACTTCCGGCGTCGGGCGTTGCGACCTTCACCGCCTTTACAGCTTATTTCCCCCAGAGCCGTGCCTTCGGCTCGGTGACTGGCCCCCGGCTTGTCGAGCCGCTGAAAGACGCAGGCTAGATTAGGCCGATATTTACCCTGTTTTCATGGTTTTTTCACATGCAGCGATGCGTATAATAAAACTGTCACAGAATTCGCATAAACGCCGAGGAACACAGCCGTGGTACAGTTCAGCAAGATGAATCCGCACATCGTCAAGACCTACGAGGAAGAGCTGGATCAGCTGAGCGCCGAGGTCGTGCTGATGGGCGGTCTGGCTGAAGCCCAGGTCGCCGACGCTGTCGAAGCCGTCGCCCGCCGCGATGTCGCCCTGGCTCAGAGCGTGGTGCAACGCGACCATCGTCTCGATGAGCTGGAAAAGGACGTCGAGCGCAAGTGCATCCGTCTGATCGCCCTGCGTCAGCCCATGGCCAACGACCTGCGCAAGACGGTCGCGGCCATGAAGATCGCCACCTCATTGGAACGTACCGGCGATCTGGCCAAGAATATCGCCAAACGTGCGATCGTCATCGCCGAAGCCGAGCCGATGACGCCGATCACGCGCTCGATCGAGCGCATGGGCAAGCTGGTCTCATCGCGCCTGCGCGACGTGCTGGACGCCTATAAGGGCGGCAAGCTCGATTTGGCCCAGAGCGTCTGGGCGACCGACACCGAGGTCGATGAACATTACAATGCCCTGTTCCGCGAACTGCTGACCTACATGATGGGCGATCCCCGCACCATCTCGGCCTGCACGCACCTGCTGTTCATGGCCAAGAACCTGGAGCGCATCGGCGACCACGCCACCAATGTGGCCGAGCACATCCACTACGAACTGACAGGCGAAGATTACGTCGAGGATCGCCCGAAAGGCGATACGCTCAGTCCAACCTAAAGTGAGACCATGAAGCCCTATATCATCATTGCCGAAGACGAAGACGCGCTGTCGACCCTGCTCAACTACAATCTTGAGAAGGAAGGCTATGAAGTCGGGGTCGCCAACGATGGTGACGAGGCGTTGATGATGATCAAGGAGCGCCAGCCGGACCTTTTGGTCTGTGACTGGATGATGCCCAAGGTGTCGGGTATCGAGGTCTGCCGCCGTCTGCGCCAGCAGTCGGCAACACGCAACCTGCCGATCGTCATGCTGACGGCGCGCTCCGAAGAAAGCGACCGTATCCGCGGGCTTGATACCGGCGCCGACGACTATGTCGTCAAGCCGTTCTCGATGGTCGAACTGATGGCGCGCATCCGGGCTGTCCTGCGTCGTATCCGTCCGGGCCTCTCCGAAGACCGCGTCGAGTTCGGGGAAATTTCGGTCGACCGCCTGTCGCATCGCGTCCAGCGCGCCGGCCGCGACATTCATTTAGGCCCGACGGAATACAAGCTGCTCGACCACTTCATGCAGTACCCGAAGCGTGTCTTTTCGCGTGAGCAATTGCTCGATGCCGTCTGGGGCAATGACGTCTATGTCGAAGCCCGCACCGTCGACGTCCATATCGGACGCCTGCGTAAGGCGCTGAATGACAAGGAAGAGTTCGATCCGATCCGGACGGTCAGATCCGCCGGCTACTCGCTGGACATTCAAGGGTGACGGTCCGCATTGGCGGGGCTGCAAATCGTCATCTCGCTGCGATCCGATGCTCACGTACTCAAGTACGCTCCGCTTCGGGTCTCGCGAGCTAACAATTTTGGCTTCGCCGAACTTTCGTTTCGCCGCGCCACTGCGAACCTCTTACGGAATTTGCAGCCGGTGCCTCTAGTTATTCCGGCAGATCCACGAAAAACGTTTTCGAGCAATATTCGCAGGTAATGTGCACCTTGCCGTCCGGCTCCAGCATGTCCTTCTGCTCTTGCTCGGTGAAGGACTGGACCAGGCCCTCGACGCGCTCCTGCGAACAGCGGCACAGCTTATAGATGGTCTTGAGCGTACTGAGGCGCACGCCGTCCTCATGGAACAGACGATAGAGCAGCCGGTCGGCCGGCAGGTCGAAGTCGGTCAGTTCTTCTTCGCCAAGCGTTTCGAACAACGCCCGGATATGTTCGAACGACTCTTTCGTTTCGCCGCGCGTCTCGTCGCCGGCAACCGCCTGGATCATTGCGCCGGCCGCGCGCCATTGCGGCCCGCCCGGACCATTGGTCTCGCTGACGGCCAGCTTGACCTGGGTCGGCACCTGCTCGGACTGCGCGAAATAATGCTCGGCGCATAAGGACAGGCTCTCGCCTTCGATAGGCGTGATGCCCTGATAGCGTTCGGAACTGGTCTCCGGATCGAGCGTCATGATGAAGGTGCCCTTGCCGAGCAGGGCCTGCGCACCCAGGCTTTGGAAGCTGCCCGAATTGGCGGCGACCAGGTCATTCAGTTCGCCTTCGTCATAGCGGCAGAACCCGCGCAAACCGCCACGCGTATCATAGTCGGCAACGACGTAGCGCACGGGGCCATCGCCCTGGGCCTGAAGGATCAGACGGCCTTCGAACTTCAGCGACGCGCCGACCAGGACGGCCAGGACGCAGGCTTCGCCCAAAAGGTTGGCGATGACGTCCGGATAGTCATGCGCCTTCAGGATCTGGTCCAGCGTATCGCCCAGCCGCACCAGGCGGCCGTGGACGGGATGCGTTTCGATGACGAAACGCGCGGAATAGTCTTCAACAACAGTGGACGGGTCAGACATGGGAACGCATGAAACCTTTAGGGCCGTTACAGATTTTACCTGTTTTCAGGAATTCGCCACAAACAGGGAAAGAATTTAGAGAATTGCACTGCCAACTACCACAATAAAGGGTTAAGGCGGTTGTGCAGGTCTCGCTTTTATCTTATCTGCGGCGCAAATGTATCGGGGCGAGCATAAGCGGCTTTAGGCCCCGAGGGTTTCCATATGGGCGTTTCGGTCATGAATGCAAGTTTCAATCAGCCTAACCTTGCCACCCTGGTGCTCGACTTCGATTCGACCTTTACCCAGGTCGAGGCGCTCGACATCCTGGCCGAACTTCTGTCCGCCGCCGATCCGGCGCGCGCCGCCGATGTCGAGCAGATCAAGTCGTTGACCGACCAGGCGATGTCGGGTGAGATCAGCTTTTCGGATGCCCTGCAGCGCCGCGTCCGTATCCTGAAGCCGACGCGCGACGACATCGCCTCACTGGTCGAAGTTCTCAAGACCAAGGTCAGCGCCTCGATCGAACGCAACCGCGCTGTTTTCAAAGAGCATCCCGGCAAGATCCGCATCATCTCGGGCGGCTTCCACGACTTCATCGATCCCGTCGTCGCCGAATTCGGCATCGCACCGGAATACGTCATGGCCAACCGCCTGACCTGGAACGAAGAGGGCGTGGCCATCGGTCTCGACCTGACCAACCCGCTCAGCCAGGACGGCGGCAAGATCGTCGCCGTGCGCGGCCTGACGCTCGATGGCGACGTCGTCATGGTCGGCGACGGCTGGACCGATTACGAAGTCTATAAGGGCGGCGCGGCCGAACGCTTCTACGCCTTTACCGAAAACGTGACGCGCCCCAAGGTCGTGGCTGCGACCGAAGGCTGCGACGCCACCCAGGTCGCCGCCTCGTTCGACGAAGTGCTGCACACCGAAGGCTATCAGGGCCGCTACTCCTTCCCGCGCTCGAAGCTGAAGGTGCTGCTGCTCGAAAACATCCACCCTGAGGCCGTTCGCCGGTTCCGCGAGGAAGGCTATGACGTTACGACGGTCAAGGGCGCGCTGGACGAAGACGACCTGATTGCCGCGCTTCAGGGCGTGCACATCCTCGGCCTGCGCTCCAAGACCAACCTGACGGCAAAGGCCGTCGAGGCCGCCGACAAGCTGATGGCCGTTGGCGCCTTCTGCATCGGCACCAACCAGATCGACCTCAAGGCCTGCTCGCAAAAGGGCATCGCCGTCTTCAACGCGCCCTATTCCAACACCCGTTCGGTCGTGGAAATGGTCATCGGCCTGATCGTCATGCTGACCCGTAACATCCCGGACAAGTCGGTCGGCATGCACAGCGGCAAGTGGGACAAGTCAGCGACCGGCGCCCACGAAGTGCGCGGCAAGACGCTGGGCATCATCGGCTATGGCGCCATCGGCTCGCAGCTGTCGATCCTGGCCGAGGCCTTCGGCATGCGCGTCATCTATTATGACCTGGCCGAAAAGCTGTCCTTGGGCAACGCGCGCCGCTATCGCTCGCTCGACGCGCTTCTGGCCGAAGCCGACGTCATCTCGCTGCACGTCGACGGCCGCGCCGAGAACAAGAACCTGTTTGGCGCGCAGCAATTCGCGCGCATGAAGGACGGGGTGATCTTCATCAACCTGTCGCGCGGCCACATCGTCGATATTGAAGCCCTGGCCGCCGCCATCGACAGCGGCAAGGTCTACGGCGCAGCTATCGACGTGTTCCCGGAAGAACCGCGGACAAACGACGATCCGTTCAAGAGCGCGCTGATGGGCCGCCGCAACACGGTCCTGTCGCCGCACATTGGCGGCTCGACCGAGGAAGCGCAGGAAGCCATTGCCGAGTTTGCTTCGGAGCGCCTTTTGGGCTTCCTGAATCGTGGCGACACGACGTTCAGCGTGAACATGCCGCACGTCCAGCTGTCGGAAGTCGACGGACGTCACCGCTTCCTGCACCTGCACCGCAATGTCCCGGGCGTTCTGGCGGCGATCAACCAGATCATGGCCAAGTACGAACTGAACGTTCTGGCCCAGCACCTGAAGACGACCGAAAACCTTGGCTATGTCATTGTCGACATCGACAAGGGCTATCCAAAGGAAGCTTTGGAAGACCTGAAGGCGGTCACGGGTACTCTGCGGTTCAGGTCTCTGGTTTAAGCAAGGGGCCCCACCACCACTCGCTTCGCTCATGGTCCCCCTCCCCATCGCTTCGCGACAGGGAGGAGTGATCGCGCTCTTTTTCTCCTCCCTGTCGCGAAGCGATGGGGAGGGGGACCGCACGATTGAGGCATTGCGTGAGCAATGTCGAATGAGATGTGGTGGTGGGCTTTCTTACTTACCGTTGCTTCTAATCGCCCGCACCATGCGCGTGACTGCTCCTTGAGTGGACAGCCATATCACAACCTCGGTGCTGATACAGATCACTGCCTTCAATACGCCATTGAGCGCTGACAGGCGGACGTGACTTCGCGCAAAGCGCAGGTGCTGGATTTCCTCGACCTGAATCGTGGCGATCATCTCGCGCAGCGCTTCATCACGGCCGGCAAGATAATGCATCTGCTCGTCGAGATGGCGGTGTACGGTTTCCTCGACCGCTTCCGTGCAGACCATGACGGCATTGCGGCCCATGAGCGAGGTCATCAGCCCCAGGACTGATCCGCCTAAGCCCCACAACGGCATGGCATTGCAGGGACGGGCGTCGCGCGTCGGCATGGCGTCTAGAAATTTTTGGCAATGCTGGATTTCGTGCGACAGGGTTTCGGTCAGGAAGGGTACGAGGTCGCTGCCGACCGTGCGCGCATACCACAACTGGGCACGGTAAATGCGGATCGCGCCGAACTCGCCGGCGTGATTGACCTTGAGAATGCGCGCGATCGTGCGGTCGGACATGGCGGAACAATCACGCCATTCCCGAGTTTAATCCAGGAAGAAGATGTTGTCGTCGCCGGACGTATCGTCGCGGGCTTCCGCCGCCGGCGGCTCAACCGGGGTCTGGCCGCTGAGTCTCAGCCAGGCGTCGAACACCGGCTGCGGGACTTTTGCCGGGCAAGGCTGACCGGCCACCAGCGTCTGGACGAAGTTGAATTTCAGGCCCATCCGCGTCGGGGTCGACCAGGCAGAGCCACCACGGCGGACCATGTTTGTGTCGAGGTCGATCAGCCACAGTTCGGCAGGAATCGGGGAGTTGTTTTCAAAGGCGACGCGCGCGCCGCTGGGGCTCTGGTCGAGAATACGGCACTGGACGACCGTCTGGCTGGACAGGAAGAGCAGGGCGCCGCGGTCGTCACAGGCCGCGCGCGGCTCGGAGCGCCGGTCGCTATAGTCGGCCGGCTGAATGATCTCGACCTTGGCTGTGGCCGACATCCGTGTGCCGCCTGGTGTCATTGCGGGCGTGGAACGGTTGACAGGGCGCAGCGGCGAAGACATTCGGACTCCTCGGAATTCTTGTGGTAACAGGCGGTTCGGCGCGAAAAATGCACGGCCATTTGGTTAAACCCGCCCGTTCACCATACTAGCCCCTCAAGGTTTACAAAGCGTTGGCGTGTGCAAATTTTGCATAATCAATTACCTTGACAATTTGACGCACCATAGGCATTTAAGCCTTCTCGCATCCGCGAGATAATCTTTATGTGACGGGCTACCTGTCACTACAGTGCTGGCCGCGTGAGATATGCCTGTTTTTCCAGGTACATATCGCCAGCAACAAAAGGCCGTCGAATCAAAGACGTCCTGCATTTTCTTTCGAAGTCCGTGACACGCGCATGCTTCGTCCCACCCGGCCTGTATCGACAGGCGCGGGCGAGGCGCGTTTTGCCTTGTCCGAATTCTGAAAGCGCACGTTACGTGACCAAGACAACCAACAAGACTTTTGCCGATCTCGGCCTGAGTTCGACCCTGCTCCTGACCCTGGAGCGCGAAGGCTACACCAATCCTACGCCAATCCAGGCCCAGGCCATCCCCATCCTGCTGAACGGCAATGACCTGCTGGGCATCGCCCAGACCGGCACCGGCAAGACGGCGGCCTTTGCCCTGCCGATCGTCCAGGGCCTGATGCGCAACCGTATTATTCCGGCGCCGAAGTCGGTCCGCACCCTTATCCTGTCGCCGACGCGTGAACTGGCGTCGCAGATTGCACAAAGCTTCGAAGCCTATTCCAAGGGCCTGGGCCTGCACATCGCCACCATCTATGGCGGCGTCAAGTACGGCCCGCAGTACAAGGCTCTGGCGCGCGGCGTCGACGTCCTGGTCGCCACGCCCGGCCGCCTGATCGACCATATCGAACAAAAGACCGTCGATCTGCGCGGTGTCGAGTTCTTCGTCCTTGACGAAGCCGACCAGATGCTGGACCTCGGCTTCGTCAAGCCGATCCGCCAGGTTGCCGCCAAGCTGCCGCACAAGCGCCAGAACCTGTTCTTCTCGGCGACCATGCCGAAGGAAATCGGCGCCCTGGCTTCGGAGCTGCTGACTGAGCCGAAGCGCGTCGAAATCACCCCGGAAGCCACGACGGCCGAACGCGTCGAACAAAGCGTCATCTTCGTCGAGTCGCTGCGCAAGCGCGCTCTGCTGACCGAGATGTACGCCGAAGACGCTCTGGCGCGTACCCTGGTCTTCACCCGTACCAAGCGCGCCGCCGACAAGGTCGCCGCTTATCTGCAGGCCGGCGGCATCGAATCCGCCGCCATCCACGGTGACAAGAACCAGAGCCAGCGCGAACGTGCTCTGCAGGCCTTCAAGGCCGGCAAGCTGCGCGCCCTGGTCGCCACCGACATCGCCGCGCGCGGCATCGACGTCGACAATGTCAGCCACGTCATCAATTACGAACTGCCGAACGTACCGGAAGCCTATGTCCACCGCATCGGCCGCACCGCGCGCGCCGGCCGCGCCGGCATCTCGGTGACCCTGTGCGCCGACGATGAACGCAAGTTCCTCAAGGACATCGAACGCATCACGCGTCAGCGCATCCCGTCGTTCGACCGCCGCAAGGACCAGGCGCTGAAGCTGCTCGACGAAGCCATGCTGGCCTCTGGCGTTGCCGACAAGCCGGCCACCCCTGACCGACTGCCGGAACACCGCAAGAAGGGCGATCCGAAGCCGGGCAAGGGTTGGCGCGCTGGTGAAGGCGAAGCCCGCCATAGCGATCCGGACGCCGAATTCGTCCACAAGCGTCAGCGTAACCGTCCGGGCCAGAAAGACCGCGCCAGGATGCGTGAAGGTGCGCGTGCGGATGGCAAGTCGTTCGGCGATCGCGCGGCACCGGCGGCCCGTCCCGACCGATACGATCCCATGGCGGCAGAGCGTGGCCCGGTGGCTGCAAGCAAGCCGTTCAAGTCAAAGCCGCCCCGTGACGCCCGCTTCTTCGAGGATCGTCCGCGCGATGATCGCCGGAGCGAACAGCCGCGTGGTGAGCGCCGTCCCCATGGCGATCGCCCTCACGGTGAACGCGCGCATGGCGACGCCCGTCCAGGTGCGCGCAAGGGTTTTGGTAACAAGCCCGGAGGCAAGTCAAACGCCTTCAAGGGCAAGCCCGGCGGCAAGCCTTTCAAGGGCGAGCGACCGGCGGAACCGGAGATCAACCGTTCCGAAGGCGCCCAGTTCAAGCGCCGTAAGCAGTCCTGATAAATAAAAACCTCCCCGCGCATCGCACGGGGAGGTTTTTTAAGCCTGAAGTGCTTCGTAAGCCGGCACGGTGAGGAAGTCCCGGCAGGTGGGCGCCGTGGCAAGTTCGGTGAACAGCCCTCGCGCGGTTAGGAATTCGCCGCTGGAGAAGGGCTGCATCTCTTCCTCGATCAGGGTCAGCACGAGGGCCTCGGTCACCGTGCGGCCATCTTCCAGTGTTGCGCCGTGACGTAGCCACTGCCACACCTGGGTGCGCGAAATCTCGGCCGTGGCGGCGTCTTCCATCAGGTTATATAGCGGTACCGCGCCGCGCCCACGCAGCCACGCTTTGATATACTGGATGCCGACGCGGATGTTTTCGCGCAGGCCCTGTTCGGTGCGGGTGCCCGCATGAACCTTGAGCAGGTCGAGCGGCCGAATCTGCACTTCCGACTGTAACCTATGCAGGTTGTTCGGCGTCGGCATCAGCCGGTCGAAGACTTCCATGGCGACAGGCACCAGATCGGGATGCGCCACCCACGTGCCGTCATGGCCGTCGCCGGCTTCACGCTCCTTGTCGGCACGGACGCGTGCGAAGGCGGCGGCATTGGCCTCAGGATCGTTCTTGACGGGAATCTGAGCCGCCATGCCGCCCATGGCAAAGGCGCCGCGGCGGTGACAGGTCTTGATGAGCGCCAGCGAATAGGCGCGCAGGAAGGCGTCGCCCATGACCATCTTCGACCGGTCGGGCGTGACGAAGCTTGGGTTTTCGGCGAAGGTCTTGATGAAGCTGAAGATATAGTCCCAGCGCCCGCAGTTCAGGCCCGCGATATGGTCGCGCAGTTCATAGAGGATTTCGTCCATCTCGAAGGCTGCCGGCAGGGTCTCGATCAGGACGGTCGCCTTGACGGTACCCTGCGGCAGGCCGAGATAGTCCTGCGCAAAAACGATGACCTCGTTCCACAGCCGGGCTTCGAGATGGCTTTCCAGCTTGGGAAGGTAGAAGTAGGGGCCTGAGCCTTGCGCGATCGCTGCCTTGGCGCAGTGGAACATGTAGAGCCCGAAGTCGAACAGGGCGCCGGACATGGGCTGGCCTCTGACCTGCGCATGACGCTCATCCAGCCGCCAGCCGCGCGGCCGGATTTTCAGCACGGCGGGCGTGCCCG
This sequence comes from uncultured Asticcacaulis sp., assembly GCA_946480525.1. The sequence goes on from CAMLLA010000008.1 coordinate 24,153, forward strand.
ACAGGCGATAAGCCTTGCCGGTCGCCGGATCGTCGTAGGTGAGCGCGCCCGCCCAGCGGTCTTTCAGGTTTATCTGGCCGTCGATACAGTTGGCGAAGGTCGGTGAATTGGCGTCTTCAAAGTCGGCCATGAAGACGCGGGCGCCGGAATTCAGCGCATTGATGATCATCTTGCGATCGACGGGGCCGGTGATCTCGACGCGACGGTCCATCAGGTCGGCGGGAATAGGCGCGGCGGTCCAGTCGCTGTCGCGGATGTGGGCCGTTTCCGGCAGGAAATCGGGTAACGCGCCGGCGTCGAAAGTCGCCTGGCGCAGGCGGCGGGCCGCCAGCCTTTCCTGCCGCTTCGGCTCGAAGCGCGTGTGCAGTTCCGCCAGGAAAGCGAGGGCTTCGGGGGTAAGGATTTCCGTCATGCGGCCGGTGACGGGAACGGTAATGTCGACTGTAGGCGTTGCGGTCATGATCTGGTCCAGGGGCACGGGCCGGGTCCTCTAGCATAATCCAAAACAAATCGCGCCCTTCCCGCTTGGTGAGGGAACGGGAAGGACGCTTCGAAAAGGGCGGCTTTATCGTTGTTTGTTATGGGCCGCCCCAGAACTTTATTTGGAGCGGTATTTACCGAAAACCGCTGCACACTTTTGGCTGCGCCGAACTTCGTTTCGGATATCGCTCTATTCGTAGCCGTGCGCGGCTTCGTTAATGGTGAGTGCCGGCATGCGGGCGAAGTCGACCGAGACAGTCTGTGGGACGCCCGACTGGAAGGTCTTGATGACGTGTTCCATGCGGCGCGTGACTTCTCGGATGGCCTCAGAAGTGGGGTCGAGTTTCAGCGGGGCCAGGCAGAAGTCGATAATGGCCTGAGGGCGTGACATGGGTTCCATACTCATTTCTCCTTATTCAGCCGCGAACTGGGCGGTTTCGGTGGATTCCTTCATGGCGGTGGTCGACGACTGGCCGCCGGTGATCGC
>CAMLLA010000009.1 GCA_946480525.1 uncultured Asticcacaulis sp.
GCCCAGCGAGCCGGTCACCGTTCCCGCCTTCAGGTCGAGAGGTTTGCGGGTTTCGAGAATGACCGTGCCGCCAAGAGAGCCTTCGTCGATCCAGGCCTCGGGGTTCTTGTAGACTTTCAGTTGCCCGACGATTTCAGGCGCCATGAGGGAATAGTTGAACGTGCGGCTGGTCGGATCGTTCGGGTTGCCGCCCCAGTCCGCCGAAGCAATCGTGTGGCCATCGACCAGAATGCGGTTCAGCGCCGGGTCAGTCCCGTGAATCGACACCTTTTCGCCTTCGCCGAAGTTGCGGTCGACGCTGACACCGGGAAGGTGAGATAGCGATTCGGCGATATTGGTGTCTGGGAACTTGCTCACATCCTCCGCCGAAATGGCGTCGACAATGGCATCGGTCCGTTTTTTCAACTGCGTCGCTTTTTGAAGGCTTCCGCGAATGCCTGTGACGACGACCTCCTGGTCACCGGCAGTGTCCTGCGCGTAGGCAGTACAAGACAGCATGGCACCGGCAAGTGCGGTGCTTATCATGATCGAACGCTTCAATTTCATAACGTCTTCCGTTCCCGACAGATTGTTCCTGAAACGGGCACATCCTGTTTGAGCCGAAAAATGCCGCCTGCCTAGACTGTGCCCGTGCAATCTGGTGCTGGCAGCCAAGGCATTGGTCAACATTAATTAAATAAGTTGTTATATTATTTTGGACATACGACCATACCAATTTCAAGATGTCTTGCCTGCGCTACCGGTTGCATAAAACCGGCGGTCGATATTTTACTGTTTAAAAACATTTTATTAGCGCCATGCTCCGGTATCGCGCCCCGCAGTTAGACCAATTTCGCCTATTGAGACATATTTACGACATAGCGGCCGGACAACGAAAACGCCCTCTTGCACTTCCCCGCCAAATTCGGAAACTCTACCTTATCCTACGGTAATTGAAGCGTTTTTTGTGCGTCAATAACGACCGGCGCACCTGATGGGCGGTATTGGTCCTATGAAAGATTTCGCGTCTCTCGAAAACATTGTGATCGTCGGCGGCGGGACCGCGGGCTGGATGGCCGCCGCCTTGCTGGCGAAACTGACGCAGAACAAGCTCGGCGACATTCACCTGATCGAATCGGACGCGATCGGCACCATTGGCGTCGGGGAAGCCACGATTCCGCCGATTCAGGATTTCAACCGTCTGCTTGAAATCGACGATACCGCCTTCATTCGCGAAACGCGCGCCACCTTCAAGCTCGGGATCGAATTCCGCGACTGGAGGCGCCTCGGCGACAGCTACATGCATCCGTTCGGAACGGTGGGCGCCGGCATGGGCAGAGCGGCCTTTCACCACAATTATATCCGCGCGCGCATGGCGGGCGATGAGACGCCGTTCGAAGCCTATTCCCTGGCGTGCGTGGCGGGAAGGCAGGCACGCTTCGCGCCGCCGCCCCCCGGTGATCGCGGCGTCCATTCGACGATCGGCTACGCCTTTCATTTCGACGCCGGGCTATATGCGGCGTTTCTGCGCCGTTACGCCGAAGCGCGCGGCGTCAAACGCCATGAGGGCAAGATCGTTCATGTGGCGCAGCGGCCGGAAGACGGGTTCATTTCCTCCGTCACGACCGATAACGGTCTCACGCTCAAAGGCGATCTGTTTATCGATTGCTCCGGCATGCAGGCCCTGCTCCTGGACAAGACCCTTCAGACGGGTTTCGAGGACTGGAGCGCCTGGCTGCCAGCCAGCCGGGCATGGGCCGTCCCCAGCGCCGGCACAAGTCCCATCCTGCCCTATACCCGTGCGACGGCCCATGGCGCCGGCTGGCAGTGGCGCATTCCCCTGCAGCACCGCATCGGAAACGGAATAGTCTTTTCCCACAACTTTATCGACGAGACGAAGGCGTGCGATACCCTGATGTCGCATCTCGACAGCGAACCGCTGGCGGAGCCGCGCCTTATCCGATTCAGGACCGGCAGATCCAAGGCGTTCTGGAACAAGAATGTCGTCGGGATCGGCCTTGCCAGCGGTTTCATGGAACCGTTGGAATCGACCTCCATCCACCTTATCCATTCCGGCCTGATCAAGCTGATGGACCTTTTTCCCGACAAGACCTTCAGTCCGCTGCTGGCCAAACAATACAATACTGCGGTCGGGCTGGATTTCGAAACGATCCGCGACTTCCTGATCCTCCACTACAAGCTCACCGAGCGCACGGATTCCGACTTCTGGAACTACTGCCGCAACATGTCGATCCCCTCCTCTCTTGAATACAAGATAGATCAGTTCGTCGAAACCGGCCGGGTCGTCATGTCACGCGGCGACCTCTTCCAGATTCCAAGCTGGCTGTCGGTCATGTTCGGTCAGGGGCTCATGCCGAAACGCTATGACCCCTTGGCCAATCTCGTCGAACCCGAGACGCATGCCGAAACCCTGGCGGTCATGCGGGGAGCCATTGCCGACTATGCCGGGCGCCTGCCCGCGCACGCTGACTTCCTGCGCAAAATGGGCATGGACATTCCGGACGCCGTCTACGCATAAGTCGCCTCGACATGGCCCTATTGGAACAAAAGTTTCATTCTATATTATAAATGGAATTGACGTTTCCGCGCTTTGCTTTCATTTTCAAAGCACGTAAACGGAGGCTCGACATGCCTGATATCGCGCAAGAGGACACTTCGCATCCCGACGCACAGCCGGGCAACATGTCGTTCATGGAGGCGCTTGGCCCCCTGGACCGCGGGTCTGGCCGACCGGCCTATGTAATGCTCAAGAATGCCTTCCGGCAGGCCATCCGCAAGGCGCTGATTCCGGCCAATGCCGCGCTTCCGCCGGAAAGAGAGCTGGTGGACATGCTCAAGCTGTCGCGCATGACTATCCGCAAGGCGATGGAAGGACTGGTGCAGGAAGGGTTGCTACTGCGCCGCCGCGGCGCCGGCACCTTCGTGGCCAATCGCGCCGAGAAAAACTTTTCAAAACTCACCTCGTTTACCGAGGACATGATATCGCGCGGCCGAAAGCCCAAGTCGGAATGGCTGGAAAAGACCCGCGCAATCGCCTCGACAGAGGAACTGCTCAATCTGGGTCTGTCGCCGGGCACGCACGTCTATCGGCTGTCGCGGCTTCGGTACGCCGACAATAAGGTGATTTCGCTGGAATACACGGTCGTGCCGGCGCACTGCCTGCCGTCCATCGACGTGATCGAAAACTCGCTTTACCGGGCGCTTGAACAGGTTGGAAACCGGCCGGTCAGGGCATTGCAAAGACTGCGCGCCGTGCTGTTTACGCCGGAACAGGCTGAAAAATTGCAAGCCAAGCCCGGAGACGCCGGCCTGATGATCGAGCGCCGCAGCTTTTCAGCGAACGGGCGCAGCTGCGAGCTGTCGAAATCCTGGTATCGCAGCGATGCCTACGATGTCATCGCCGAGCTGAACACCGGCCTGTGAAATTGTCCGGCGGTGACGACGTCGGATATGATCGTCGCCACGGCCGGGAGACAGTCGTGATGTACGGCGTCGTGACGCCCTGCCCCCACTTGCCCGGCTTCTTGCCCATGACCAGGTCCAGCTTGCCGCCCGCCGTAATTTGCGACTGGTGCAGGAAGGCGCTCTTCAGCGGCACGCCGTTGAGCCTGGCCGACTGGATATAGATGGCCTCGGGCCCGGCCCCCTTGGCGTTGATCTCGAATACCTTGCCGTTTTCCAGCCGGATCACGGTGTTGGGCTGGCGCGGGCCGTGCAGGTAATAGAGGTCGCTGCCGAGCTTCGGGAACAGGCCGATGCGGTTGAAGACATAGTGCGAGCTCATCGCGCCGTTGTCCTCGTCGCCCGGATAGGCGTCGGCCGTGAAGTCGTGATAGATGCGGTCCGCCCAATAGGCCGACAGGTCCGGCCGGCCGATATTGTGGAACAACCATGGCGTCGAAAATGACGGCTCGTTGGTCATGTCGATCAGCCCCTTGGACAGGGCATGTTCCAGGCGCACACGAAAGCGGTCCGGACCGCCCATGGCCTCGATCATGCCGGGAATGTCGTGCAGCATGTCATAGGAATAGACCCAGGCCGTGCCCTCGTAGAAGCCGACATTGTTGTAGGTGACGCCGTCCCAGCCCAGCTTTGGGTCCAGGTCCTGGAAGCGGCCATCGGCGTATTTCGGGATGATGAAGCCGCTGAAGCCGTCGCTGGTGACCTCGCTGTTCCACACCTTGCGCCAGTTGCCGGAGCGCTCCAGCAGGAGCTTCGCCTTGTCGGCATCGCCGGCCTTTTCGGCGACCTTGGCGGCGAAGTAATCGTTCAGCGCAAACCCGACGGTTGACGAGCCGGACTTGGCGCGCTGGTTGTTGGGCTCGGGGCTGCGATCGCCGACCGCGAAATAGCCGTCGACCAGGTAGCGCGGGCGGCGGCGCTCGAAGGCGTTGAAGTGGACCACCTTCCACGCCGCCGGCCAGTCGATACCCTCGACGCCGCGCAGCAGGCCTTCGCCGATGACATTGTCGACCTCGTCGCCGCCCTGGCCGACATGGTAGTTGCGTCCGGCGATGATGGCGGTGTCGGCGGCGCCGAACTTGTCGAAGGTGTGGATCATCGAGGCGACGTTCGCCGCGTATTCGCGCGGCTTGATCAGCGACATCAGCGGGAAGCCGGTGCGGTAGGTGTCCCACAGGGTGTAGTAGTCGTCCCAGTTGGGCGCGTGAAGTTCGGAATCGACCTGATCGAGACTGCGGTCGCGCGGCTGGATCGCCGTATGGTACAGAGCCGTATAGAAGCGACGCTTGTCGGCATCGGGCACACCGGAAATTTCGATCCGACCCAGTTCGGCGTTCCACGCGTCGCGCGCCTTGGTGCTGACCGCCTCGAAGTCCCAGCCCGGCAGGTCACGGTCCAGCAGTTGCTGCGCCCGCTCCGGACCTGCGAAGGAGACGGCGACCTTCATCAGGACAGGCTTTTGCGTCGAGGCCGGGAAGGACAACCATGCGCCAAGACGTTCGTCGGCGCCGCTCTTGCCGGAGGTCGCGTCTTTCATGACCTCGCCGTTCTTGAACACGCCCCAGGCGCTGGGTTTGGCGTCCAGCTGGGCAACGAACCAGATGTCGACCTTGGCCGGGTTCCAGTAGCCCTTGGCCTTGACCCGGCCGACGACCCGGCCCTGTTCGGGATAGAGAGTGACTTCGGCATTGTCGCTGGCCGTCACCCCCAGGATCTTGCGGGTGATATCAAAGACGATATTCGCCTGGTCTGTCGTCGGATAGGTGAAGCGGTACATGGCCGCATAATGGGCCGGCGTGACCTCGGCGCGGACATTGTAGCGCGACAGGGTGACCGCATAGCGATCGGCGCCCGCCTGCTCATCGGCCTTCGGCGACAGGTGCGCCGCTTCGTCGAACTGCGGCGCGCCGACCTGCGGCGAAACGAGGAAGGTGCCGTAGGTCGTCACCCCGCCCGACCCTTGCGTATGCAGCTGGGCAAAGCCGCTGATCTCGGCCTTTGGATCATAGCCGGCATTGCTGCCGGTCAGGGTCTGGGGGCTGGGGTGGATGGAGCCGTGCGGCAGGGCTGTGCCCGGAACCGTGTCGCCCTGATTGTCGTTGCCGACGCCTATCATCGGATCGACATAGGTGTAGAGGGGCCGTGCGGTCTCGGCGAAGGCGGGAAGCGCCGCAACCGCGACAAACGCCGCGAAGGCATGCTTCAGGCGAAAAACCGGTTTCCACTTTTTCGCAGCCTGCGCTTGAGCGTATTTCATTTCGTGTCTCCGGTTTTTGTCGCCCAGGCGGCGGGTTTGGACGCCATGTCGAGTTCGAGCACGCCGCCTTTGGCAAGGTCGGCGTGGCTGAGGACCGCGCGGTCGAGCGGCCGGCCGTTGAGCTTCGCGCCCACGACATAGATGTTGGTGTCGGATGTCTGCGGCGCCGAAATCGTGAAGGTCTTTCCGCCTTCAAGATGAATGACGGTACGCGTAAACAGCGGGGAGCCGATATAGTACCAGGCCTGGCCGGCGACGGGATAAAGCCCCACGCTGCTCCAGACGTACCAGGACGACATGGTGCCGGCGTCGTCATTGCCCGGCAGGCCGGCGCGCGACGTGTTGTACTGCGATTTCAGGATATGCCGGACCCGCTCCGCCGTACGGTCCGGCAGGCCGGCGTCGATATAGAGGTATGGCGCCAGGATATCCGGTTCATTGCCCTGGGCGTAATGTCCCCCGTCAAACAGACGATCCAGCCACGCCACGAAGGCTTTGGGCCCGCCGTTGACGGCTATCAGTCCCGGTACATCCTGCGGGACATAGGTCGAATATTGCAGGGCGTTTCCTTCATAGAAAGGGGCTTCCCACCACGGTGTCGACTTGTCCGGATATTCGTAGGTACAGGTAAAGTTCTCAAGGCCGCGCCCGTCCGGATAGCGCGGGCGGATACAGCCGAGGTCTGCATCCCACAGCTTTTTCCAGCCTTCGGAGCGCTTCATGTAGCGCGAGGCGATATCGCTCTTCCCGAGGTTCAAGGCGACCTGTGCTATGGCGTAGTCGTCATAGGCATATTCGAGCGTCCGCGACGCCGAGCGCGGCTGCGTCAGAGGAACGTAGCCGAGCTTCAGGTAGTCGGTCAGGACGCGGCCCTGGTGGAAGGGCTGGTCCGAATTGACCTCGCCGTTCTTGAGGATGGCCTCGAACGCCAGCGCCTTGTCGAAGCCCCCGAGGTTCTTGACGACCGCGTCGGCGATCACGACGTCGCCATTGGACCCGCCCTGGGTCATGCCGTTGGAACCGGCGATGCGGGCGTCCGGCAGCCAGCCGGTGTGGCGATAGGTGTCGAGCAGCGACCGCACCATGTCGCGCTGGCGCTGCGGCTGGATGACGGTCAAAAGGGGATGAACCGTGCGGAAGGTATCCCACAGGGTATAGAAGTCCTCAAAGTGCGGCTCTTTCGACTCCCACCAGACGTTCTCTCCGCTGACATCGTGCGGCATGGTGTGGGTGCGGTAGAGGCCGGTGTAGAAGATGCGGCGCTGGTCGGGCGTTCCGCCGCTGACCTCGATCTTGCCAAGCGCCGCGCGCCATTCCGCCGCCGCACGGGCGCGCATCCCGTCGAAATCCCAGTCTGGCGCTTCGGCCCTGAGGTTCGCCTTCGCCTTCTCGACGCTGATGAAGGAGACGCCAAGCCTGAGCTGGACCTGCCGGCCCTTCGCCGTGTCGAACCCGGCCCAGACGCCCAGCCGGCGTGCGAACTCCATCTGGGTGTCATAGTCGATCATCAGGGCGGTTTTCGATGCCGCCGTCCTGGCCTGGGGCAATCCTTCCAGGTGGCCGACCCCCGGCTGGGTGGCAAGGCTGCCCTGTCCTGCCTGCCAGGCGCCAAAGTCATCGGCCGCCCGGTCGGTCTCGGCGTAGAAGTACAGTGTGTACGGCGCCGGATTCCATCCGCCCTCAAAGCTGGCCCAGCCCGAGAAACTGTGGTCGTCGATGACGTCGACATGGGCCGCTGTCGTCCGCTGGCCCTCACCGCGCAGCGCAATGACCGAGGTGGCGTCGATAATCAGATTACCTTTGGCTTGGCCTTCCGGAAAGGTTATGCGGGTCAGGCCCGTCAGCCGCGTCGCGGTTAGTTCGACTTTTATGGCCGAGGCCGTCGTGTTGCCCAGCGTGACGGCGTAATAGCCGGGTGACGCGGTCTCATCGGCCTTGGCGAAGACCAGGTTGTGCACACCCAGTTCACCCACCGTCGGGGTCAGCCGGAAATTGCCGTACTTGCTCTTGCCGCCGGTTCCGCTGACGTGGGTGAAGCTGAACCCCATGATGGCGCTGTTGGACTCATAGCCATTGGTATCCGAATTGGCTGTGTCCGGGCTCAAGGACACGAAGCCGAACGGGACGCCCGCCCCCGGTACCGTATTGCCGCCGGCGTCGGCGCCGACAAACGGGTCGGCCAGCGTTACCGGATCGACAGGCCGGGCCGCCGCCGATTGCGCCGTCAGGGCAAGTCCGAGGAAAAGCGCGCGCCACATGGGTCAGACCTTTCCGCGATGCGACTTGGCGTAGGCGTCGAACGCCACGGCGGCCACGATGATCAGGCCGATCACCACCTGCTGGAAGTACGATGAGACGTGCATGATGACCAGCCCGTTGGACAGGACGCCGATCAGCAGGGCGCCGATCAGTGTGCCGCGAATGCTTCCCGAGCCGCCGGACAGGCTGGCGCCGCCGATGACGACCGAGGCAATGACGCGCAGCTCGTAATTGATCCCGGCCACGGCTTCCGCCGAACCCAGCCGCGCCGACAGCAGGAAGCCCGACAGTCCGGCCAGGAGGCCGACGATGACATAGACGCTGATGATCACGGCCTTGACGTTTATGCCGGCCAGGCGCGCCGCTTCGGCATTGCCGCCGACTGCGTAGACCTGACGGCCATAACGGGTATGACGCAGGGCGATATGGCCCGCCAGGGCGACCAGGCAGAAGATGATGACCGGGATGGGGATGCCCATGAGGTTGCCCGTGCCCCACCAGCGGTAGCCGTCGTCGAAGCCGGAGATCGGACCGCCGTCATTGAGGATCAGGGTGGCGCCGCGCCACACCGTCATCCCGCCCAGGGTGACGATAAAGGCCGGCACGCTCAGCCAGGTCACGCACTTGCCGTGAATATAACCGGCGACCAGCCCGATCGAGGACGCGACCGTCAGGGCGACCAGCCATTGCGGCACGTCACTGCCCAGATGCTGCGCCACCCATGCGGCGGCGATAGCGGCAAAGGCCAGCAATGACCCTACCGCCAGGTCGACCCCGGCGGTGAGGATAACGAAGGTCATGCCGACGGCGATGACGCCATAGATCGAGACCTCGGTCAGGATGTTGACGGCATTGCGCAGCGACAGGAAGCGCGGGTTCCATGCCGCGAAGACCGCGATCAGCAGCAACAGGAACAGGGTGGTGCCCCAGGTGCGCAGGAAGGCGACCATGTCGAACGGGGGACGTTGGGTGGACGTGGTCATAATACCTCTTTCGGATTCATGCGGCCCGCTCCGTGGCCATCAGCCCCATCAGGGTTTCCTCGTCGGCGGAAAACCCGTCGACGGTTCCCGTTATACGGCCTTCGCGGAAGACGATGATGCGGTCGCTGACCGCCATCACCTCGGGCAGTTCCGACGAAATGACGATGACGGCGGTGCCCGACGCCGCCATGTCGAACAGGACCTGGTGGACGTCTGCCTTGGCGCCGACATCGACGCCGCGCGTCGGCTCGTCGACGATCAGCACCTTGGGCGAAAGGGCCATGCAGCGCGCCAGAAGGACCTTCTGCTGGTTGCCGCCCGACAGGGTGGCGATGGCGACGCCGTCGTTCGCCATGCGGATATTGAGCCGGGCGCGATAATCCTCGACCAGGCGCTTTTCCGCCGCCTCATCGACAAAGACGCCCCAGGTGGACAGCCGCTTCAGGCTTGGCAGGGACAGGTTGTGGCGGATGGAATGTTCCAGGAAACAGCCCTGCTGCTTGCGGTCTTCCGGCACCAGGGCGATGCCCGCCTTCAGCGCGTCGCACGGCGAAGTCAGGTGCACGTCCTGTCCGTTCAGCCGGATGCGGCCGCTGTCCATCCGCTCGGCGCCGAACAAAAGCCGCGCCAGATCGGTGCGTCCGGCGCCGACCAGCCCGGCCAGGCCGACGATCTCGCCGGCGCGAACGTCGAAATGGATGTCGTGCAGCGATGTCCCGCGCGCCTCGTGACGGCCACGGCGGCGGCTGACGCCTTCGACCTTCAGCACCACCTCACCGCCGCCATCGTGCGGCGGACGCTTCAGAAATTCGACGTCGCGGCCGACCATCAGCCGGATCATGCCGTCGATCTCGATGTCGGCCACCCGGCCTGTCGCGACGAAGCGGCCGTCGCGCAGCACTGTATAGCCGTCGCAAATCGCCTTCACCTCCCTGAGGCGGTGGGTGACGTAGATGACCGAGATGCCACGCGCCTTCAGTTCGCCGATAATGCGGTGCAGGATATCGACCTCGCGCGGGCTGAGCGCCGCGGTCGGTTCGTCCATGACGATCAGCTTCGCCTGCAGGGTCATGGCGCGCGCGATTTCGACCATCTGCTGGTCGGCGACGTTCAGCCGGCTGACCTCCATATCCGGATCGAGGTCGAGCCCCAGGCTGCCCAGCACGCCGGCGGCGTCGGTGCGCATCCGCTTCTGGTCGATCAGGCCGAAACGCAAGGGCTCGCGGCCGAGGTAAAGGTTCTCGGCCACCGTCAGGAAGGGCTGGAGATTGAACTCCTGGTAGATGGTGACGATGCCGGCCTTCTGGCGCATTACCGGCGTGTCGGAAGATGCGAGGTCGGCGCCGTCAAAACTCAGGCGCCCGGCATCGCAGCCCTGGGCTCCCGACAGGATCTTGAGCAGGGTCGACTTGCCCGCGCCGTTTTCGCCCAGCAGGGCGTGCACCTCACCGGCGCCCACCGACAGACGCGCCCCGTCGAGCGCCACGACACCCGGGAAACGTTTGGTGATATCCGTTATGTCAAGCAAGGCCATGCCCCTGCCCTCCCGGCGTACGACCCTCAGGTCTATGTTTCAGAGCGATATGGCAAAAAGTGTCAGCGGTTTTTGCCAAAATATCGCGACAAAGCAAAAACTTAGATCGGAATGACGCTTCCACTTAAAATCATTCCGATCTAGAGCGATACTCAAGCCTAACCACTGACGCTTTCGGCTTCGCCGAACGTCGTCCGCTATATCGCCTATTTCGCTTCGGCGATGCGCGAGGCCTGGTTGAGGTTGTCGCGGGTGATCAGGACGGGGATCAGGCTTTTGGAGGCGATCGGCGCCTTTTCCTTGAGGTGGGCGACGACGGCGCGCAGCGCCGTGCGGATCTGCTCGCCGGGATTCTGCTCGACCGTCGCGGCCATGTCGCCGGCGCGGATGCGGACCAGTGCCTCGGGGATCGCATCGAAGCCGAGGACGGCGATCTGCTTCGGCGTGAAGCCGGCGCCGCGAATGGCTTCCAGCGCGCCCATGGCCATGTCGTCGTTGAGGCACAGGATGACGTCGGGATGACCGCCGCCCATCGAAGTCAGGACGTTCTGGGTGACGCTCAGCGCCTGGTCTCGCTTGGAATTTCCGGTCTGTTCGGCAACGATCTGGTACGCTGCGCCGCCGGCTGCCAGCCCTTCATGCACGCCCTTGACGCGTTCGATCGAGGACGAACTGCCCGGGTCGTTGGTGATCACCACGACCTTGGCGCCCTTGGGATAGGTCTTGACGACCCAGTCGGCCATGGCGCGGCCGCCGGCGACATTGTCGGCGCCGAAATGCGGCACAGGATGCTTGCCGCCGCCGATATGGCGATCGACCGAAACGACGGTCACGCCTTCGTCGGCCAGGGCGTCCGTGGCCGAAGCCAGCGCCTTGGAATCGGTCGGCGCGATGATGACCGCCCCGATCCCCTGAATGCGCGCGGCTTCAAGGTCGGAAACCTGCTTGGAGGAGTTGTTCTGCCCGTCCAGCACCTGGACCTTGACGCCCAGCGTCTTCGCCTCGTCCTCGAGATCGCGGCGCATGGCGACGAAAAAGGGCTGGGACAGGTCGCTGAAGCTGACCACGATGTCGCCCGACGCGGCGTCGCCGCCTTTCGAGCATGCGGTCAGGGTATGCAGCCCGAACAGGGCGGTGACAGTCAGCATGTGGCGGCGGCTGATGGGCATGAATTCTTCCTGTTGAGCGGTCAATTGGTCGACCATTTTTTTTATTCTTATAAATGGAATTTTTATTCTACGTCAACGCAAATGGCGGATAGCCTCCACTTTACGCCATGGTGGGGATAACGAAACTCGATTCCGCCTCATCGCCGCGCGGCCAGCGCTGGGTCACGGTTTTCACGCGCGTATAGAAGCGCACGCCGTCCATGCCGTACTGGTTGAGGTCGCCGAAGCCGGAACGCTTCCAGCCGCCGAAGCTGTGATAGGCCACCGGCACAGGAATGGGAACATTGATGCCGACCATGCCGACCTCTACCCGATCGGCGAAGTCGCGGGCGTGGTCGCCGTTGCGTGTAAATATGGCGACGCCGTTGCCATAGGGGTGCAGGCTCGGCAGGCGCAAGGCCTCTTCGAAGCTGCCGGCGCGGACGATCTGCAGGACCGGACCGAAGATCTCGTCCTGATAGGTTTTCATCTGCGGCGTCACGCGGTCGAACAGCGTCGGCCCCAGGAAGAAGCCGCTTTCATGGCCCTGAAGCGCGAAGCCACGGCCGTCGCGAACCAGCTCGGCGCCTTCGTCGACGCCCATCTGGATGTAGGACTCGATGCGCGCCTTGTGGGCGGCCGACACGACCGGGCCGTAGTGGGCGTCGGCATCGGTCGAGACGCCGACCCTCAGGCCTTCGATGGCGTCCACCAGCCGTTCGCGCAAGGCGCCGGCCGTGCGCTCGCCCACCGGCACGACCACGGGCAGGGCCATGCAGCGCTCGCCGGCCGAGCCATAGGCGGCGCCCATGATGTCGTTCACCGCCTGGTCGAGGTCGGCGTCCGGAAGGACGATGCCGTGGTTCTTGGCTCCGCCCATGCACTGCATGCGCTTGCCGTTGGCGGCGCCGCGGCCATAGACATACTGCGCGATATCGGACGAACCGACGAAGCTGATCGCCTTGATGTCCGGATGATCGAGCAGGGCGTCGACCACGGTCTTGTCGCCCTGGACGACATTGAGCACATCGGCCGGCAGTCCGGCTTCGATCAGCAGCTCGGCCAGGCGCAGCGGCACGGACGGATCGCGTTCGGACGGCTTGAGGATAAAGGCGTTGCCGCAGGCGAGCGCCGGCGCGAACATCCACATAGGGATCATGGCCGGGAAGTTGAACGGCGTGATGCCGGCGACCACGCCCAGGGGCTGGCGCATCGAATAGACGTCGATCCCGGGGCCGGCGCCCTGGGTATAGTCACCCTTCAGCAGGTGCGGTATGCCGCAGGCGAACTCGACGACTTCAAGCCCGCGCTGGATGTCGCCCCTGGCGTCGGCGATGACCTTGCCGTGCTCACTGGACAGAAGATAGGCAAGGGCGTCCATGTCGCGCTCAAGCAGGCGTTTGAACTCGAACAGGACGCGCGCCCGGCGCTGTGGGTTGACGGCCGCCCAGCCGGTTTGTGCGGATTTGGCGGCGGCAACCACCCGGTCGACCAGGGCGGCGTCGCCCAGTTGCACCTGGGCCTGGACCTGGCCGGTATTGGGATCGAAGACGTCGGAAACGCGCCCGTCGCCCGGCTGCGGGCGGCCGTTATAAAAATGTCCGATATGGCGCATAATGCAGAACCTCGACTGGACCGGTCCAGGGTGAACCGAAAATCACAGAATGAATATTTCATAAGATTGATATTTGCAATATTCGTTTTATATTGCGTCGGCGTTCGGTATCAGGACGCCTCTTACGGACCGCACCGCGACGGCCGCAACATGACAGGGATGCTACGCCGATGACACGCTATTCCGCAACGGCTTTTATCGGGATTATCGGCGCGGGGCTGCTCGGCCTCGTCCAGCCCGCCGCCGCTGGCGAGGTCGTATTGTACGACGGCGCCCAGGTCGCCAGCATCGTTCACGACGATCATGGCGCGGGCCGCACCTTTACACTGGCCGCCGGCCTTTTGGCGCGCGACCTCAACAGCCTGAGCGGCAAGACCGCCCGCGTATCGGCAAAGGCGCGCGACTGCGGCCAGGTCTGCGTCGTCATCGGGCTGCACGATGCGCCAGAGGTTCGCCGCCTTGCCGGCAAGGTAGGCGAAGACCTGACCGCTCTCAAGGGGCAATGGGAGGTCTATCGCCGCTTCGTGGTCCGCGATGGCGCCAGCACCTATGTCGTCATCGCCGGCTCCGACCCGCGCGGCACCGTCTATGGCACGGTCGACCTGTCGCGGTCCCTGGGCGTATCGCCGTGGGAGTGGTGGGCCGACGTGACGCCGCGCCGCCAGGACCGGCTGAGCGTGGATGATTCCCCCCTCACCTCAAAGACGCCGTCGGTGCAGTACCGGGGCATGTTCCTCAACGATGAGGACTGGGGGCTGGTGCCCTGGGCCGCGCAGACCTACGACCCGAAGACCGGCAACATCGGACCGAAGACCTATGCCAGGGTCTTTGAGCTGATGTGGCGGCTTAAGGCCAATACGGTGTGGCCGGCCATGCATTCGATCTCGACGCCATTTTACGGTGACAAGGGCAATCCGCCGGTCGCCGAAGACTACGCCGTCGTGGTCGGCACGTCGCATGCCGAACCGATGATGCGCAACAACCTGCGCGAATGGGACGAACACGCGCGCGGCCCCTTCGATTTTACCAAGAACCGGCCGGCCATCCTCGACTACTGGCGTCAGCGCGCCCAGGAAGGCAAGGGGTTCGAAAACATCTACACGGTCGGCCTGCGCGGCATCCATGACGGGCCCATGCAGGGCGCCAATACGATGGCCGAGCGCCAGGCCATATTGCAGACGGTCATCGGCCTGCAGCGCGACATCCTGGGCCAGGTCTATAAGCGCCCGGCCAGGACCGTACCCCAGGTCTACGTGGCCTATCACGAACTGCAGGAAGCCTACGACGCCGGCCTGCACATCCCGGAAGACGTCACCCTGATGTGGGCGGACGACAATTACGGCTATATCCGCCGCTTCAGCACGCCGGAAGAAACGAAGCGGTCCGGCGGCGCCGGCGTCTATTACCACCTGTCCTACTGGGGACGGCCGCACGACTATCTCTGGCTGGGAACGACCCACCCCAACCTGATCCACGAGCAGATGGACCGGGCATGGCAGATGCAGGCGCGGCGCATGTGGATCGCCAATGTCGGCGACATCAAGCCGATCGAGTTCCTGACCCAGTACTTCCTCGACCTTGCCTTCGACACCGAGACCTTCAAACAGACGCCGCGCGACTATCTGACCGGCTTCATGACCGAGCAGTTCGGCGGCGACCAGGCGGCCGAAATCACCGACATCATGATGGGCTATTACGATCTCGCCTTCGAACGCAAGCCGGAGTTCATGGGCTTCGGCCAGACAGAATGGGTCAATCAGAACCGTCACAGCGACTATACGCGCGGTGACGGCGAGGAAGCCCAGACCCGGATTGAGGCCTATCAGCGCCTGACCGCCCGCGCCGAAGCCGTGGCCGAAAAAATCCCGGCCGACCGCCGCGACGCCTTTTTCGAACTGGTGCTCTATCCGATGCGGACGTCGGCGGCGCTGAACGAACGCATTCTGAAACTCGACCTGGCCGATCTCTATGCCGGACAGGGCCGCGCGAGCGCCAACCTCTATGCGGCGCAGGCAAAGGCCGCGCATGCCGTCATCGTCCGCGACACTGAAACCTACAACAGCCTGAACACAGGCAAATGGCGCGGCATGATGGACATGGCGCCGCGCCGCCTGCCCGTCTTCGAAGAACCAAGATGGCCGCAATGGTCACCCTCGGTGAAACAGGGCTGCGACCTGGCCGTCACCGGTCAATGGTACAACGACAACAACACCCTGCCGTTTGTCGCCGGCCGTCCGCAAAGCCGCCCGGTCACCGTCTTCGGCCATGGCGAACAGGCGCTCAACTGGCAGGCCGGTGCGGGAGCTGCCGGTTTCCGCCTGTCGGCGCCGTCTGGCGCGCTCAACGCCGCCAATGGCTACGAACAGCGCCTGACCCTGCACTACGACGGCACGACGCCTCCGGGCGACCATACCCTGGGCGTAAAGTGCGGCGACACCGACCTGTCGCTCTTTGTCCGCGTGCTGCCCGCCCTGCCGGACGGCGTGGCCGGCGAAGACAACCGCATCGTTACCCTGCGCGCCGACAGCGGCGTCATCGGTTCCGACTGGCAGGCAATCGACGGACTGGGCAGCCTGGGGCGCGTGCTGCGCGCGCGCCTGGACCTGCCGTCGGGTGCGCAGGGCACACCGGCCAGCTACAGCTTCGCCACCTCGACCGAGGTCGGCGGAGTGCTGAAGGTCATCGCCCTGCCGACCCACGCGCTTGACCCGGGCAAGGGCGTGCGCATGGCGATGCAGCTGGACGGCGGCCCGGTTCAGGTGCTCGACTTCGCCACGCTTGGCCGCAGCGACGTTTGGAAAAACAACGTCCTGACCAATACCGCGGTCGCCAGCCTGCCGCTGAAGCTGCTGACCAAGGGGCAGCACGAGATCAGGCTTTACCCGCTCGATCCCGGCGTTACGCTCGACCGCATCGAGATCGATCTCGACCGCGCCCCCTACCATTACGGCGCCGTGGAGGCCCTGAAATGAAAGCCGTCCTTCTCTCACTGCTCCTGATCCTGCCTGCCACTTCCCAGGCCGCCGACAGTACGACCAACCCGCAGTTCACAGCGGCGCGCGCGGCGCTGAAGACCGCGCTCGAGCGGCCGAAACCGGTGCGGCGGGCGCGCAATGTCATCCTGTTCATCGGCGACGGCATGGGGATCAACTCGGTCACCGCCGGCCGCATCCTGGCCGGACAGGCGCGCGGCCGGGACGGCGCCAGCTATCGCCTGTCGTTCGAAACCCTGCCCTATTCCGGCCTGTCGAAAACCTATTCCGCCGACAAGCTGGTGACCGACAGTTCCAACGGCATTTCGGCCATTATGACTGGGATCAAGACCATCAACGCCGCCACGGGCGTCGACGACACCGTCATCGGCAAGGATTGCCAAAGCGCGCTCAGGGCCCGCATCCCGACCCTGTCCGAACGGGCGGCGCGCGCCGGCATGGCGACCGGCGTGGTGACGACGTCGGGCGTGACCGACGCCACCCCGGCCGGCGCCTATGGCCACGCACCGTTTCGCGGCTGGCGCGCCGACGCCGACATGCCGCCCGAAGCCATTGCCGCCGGCTGCATCGACCTGGCGCGGCAGCTGGTCGAAGCGCCCAAGGACATCCGGCTCGATGTCGCCTTTGGCGGCGATCTCAACATGTTCGTGCCCGCGGGCCAGGGCGAAGGCCGCCGCAAGGATGGCCGCGACCTGACCGCGACCTGGCTGGGATATGACCACGCCCGGCTGGTCCGCGACGCCGCAGGCCTGCGGGCGCTGGACACCCGCGCCGCCGGGCCGGTCCTTGGCCTGTTCGCGGGCGGCGACCTGCCTTCCGCCGCCGACCGGCCGCAGACCGTGCCCAGCCTGGCGGAGATGACGACGACGGCCATCGACCTCCTGTCGCGCGATCCCGACGGCTATGTCCTGCTGGTCGAATCGGCCGCCATCGACAAGTGGCATCATCAGAACAACGCCTATCGCGCCCTGACCGAAGTCGATGAACTGTCCAAGGCCGTGGAAGCGGCGATGGCCCGCACCAATGCGCGCGACACCCTGATCATCGTGACCGCCGACCACAGCCACGGTCTGGTCCTGACGGCGGGCAGCAGCCGCGACGAACCGGTTCTGGGTCTCGTTCGCCAGCACGGCGAAATCATGCCCGACGGCAACGGCCGCCCGCGCACCACCCTGTCCTACGCCACCGGCCCGTCGGGCCCGAAGGACAGCGCGCCCCAGGCCATCCCCGACGAGGCCACTGTCCTCATGCCCGATTACAAGCAGCCGGCCCTGACCTACATGACCAGCGCCCAGCACGCGGGCGAGGATGTTCCCGTCTATGCCAGCGGCCCCGACGCCGATCTTCTGACCGGAACCTTCGAATCCAACTACATCTATCAGGTCATGGCCCATGCCCTCGACCTCGATGCGCGCTTGCAAGATGGCGCTCCCAAGGTAAAGTCGGCGCCCGGGACCAGGGAGCAGGCAGATGGACGGAGATAAGGTCAGGCCCGAGCCGCAGCCCGCGGAACGCGAACGGCGTGCCTATCACGATGTCGGCGACGACCTGATCCGGCGTATCCGCACGGGTGAGTTCGGCGCCACCGGCCGCCTGCCGACCGAGCGCGACCTGGCGCAGTGGTACGAGGTTGGCCGTACGGTTATCCGCGATGCCCTCGTCATGCTGGAGGTCAAGGGGCTTGTCGAGCCGCGCCAGGGTTCTGGCATCTATATCACGCAGCGCGCCTATGAAGCTGCGGCCCCCGACGAGGTCCGCATCGACGCGTCCGCATCGGCCGGGCCTTTTGAACTGTTGCAGGCGCGGCAATGGCTGGAAAGCCATATCGCCCGGCTGGCCGCCGTCAACGCCACGCCTGAGGATATGGAGCTGATCGAGACGGCGTGCGACAACCATCGCCGCGCCCATTACGGCGAGCCCAAGGAAAACTACGACATCCAGTTTCATATGGCCATCGCCCAGGCGACCCAGAATGCCGAACTGGCCCTGCTGGTCGGACAGCTTTGGCACCGTCGCGACAACAACCCCCTGTGGCGCAGTCTGAACGAACACATCAAGGACGCCCACTACCGCGACCGCTGGGTGCATGATCACGACCTGCTGGTCGAAGCCCTGCGCCGGCGCGATGGCGACGCCGCCTTCGTCGCCATGTGGAACCATATCGAGAACGTGAAATCCTTCCTGCTGGCCTCCAATGCCCTGGACGATCCCCGGCCCGCTCCCAAACGAAAGCCCCGCCCGTGAAATTCCCTGCCTTGAAATACCTGGCGTTCGCCGCCCTGCTGCCGGCCGTGTCCGCCCTGGCCGCCGAGCCGATCTCAAAGCGCTTCAACGCCGATCCGTCGCCGCACGTCTTCGGCGGCAAGGTCTATGTCTACGCCACCAATGACCAGGACAATTCCGGCAAGTACTGGGATTCGACCGACTGGCGTCTGTTCAGTTCGAAAGACCTGAAGTCATGGACGGACGAAGGCTCGTTCCTGTCGGTGACGGTGTTCAAGTGGGCCCGACCGGACGCCAAGGCGTGGGCGCCGGAAGCTGCCCACCGCAACGGCAAATACTATTTCTACGCCCCGGTGGGTGGAGACAAGATCGGCGTCGCCGTCAGCAAACACCCAAAGGGTCCCTTCAAGGACGCCCGCAGCGATGCCCTGATCGACAAGGCGCGCGACGCCAATGCCGGCGCCGAGCCGATCGACCCGGCCGTGCTGGTCGACGACGACGGCCAGGCCTATCTCCTGTTCGGCACGCGCGTCCCCAAGATCGTCAAGCTCAAGGCCAACATGATCGAGACGGACGGACCGATCCTTGATATCAGGGTTGACGGCTTCCCGGCGGACGACGCCAAGAAGAAGTATGGCGAAGCCCCTTACCTGCACAAGCGCAACGGGCTCTACTACTTCACCTTCTCGACGGGCTGGCCGGGCCAGATCGTCTATGCGACGTCTAAGACACCGATGGGACCCTACACCTATCGCGGCGTGGTGCTCGACTATCTCGACATCAGCACCAACCACCAGGCCATCATCGATTTCAAGGGCCGGTCCTGGCTCTTTTATCACGACAATCTGCTGGATGGCGGCGGAAGCCACAAGCGGTCGATCACCTTCGCGCCCCTGACCTATGGCGCCGGCGACAGTATTGTCGAAGTGAAAAAGTAAGGCCTCAGCCTGCCATCACCTCGTTCTCGGCGTCATAATGCCGCCAGGTGTTGCGCCCGCCCGCCTTGGCGCGATAAAGCGCCAGGTCGGCCGATTTATAGAGCGCGTCTTCCGTCGCACCGTCGCGCGGAAAAGCCGCCACGCCGATACTGGGGCTGGTTTGCAGGCGATGCGCCTGGAAATGAACGGCGGCAACAAAGCTGTCGACAATGCGCCGGCACACGATATCGACGTCGCTGATCGCGGGCGCTCCCATCAAAAGTATGGCGAATTCGTCACCGCCGAGGCGCGCCACGCAGTCGTTTTCGCGCAGGACGGCGCGCAAGCGGATCGCCGCCTCCTTCAGGAGCGCGTCACCGGCGTCGTGGCCCAGAGTGTCATTGACCTGCTTGAAGCGGTCAAGGTCGATCAGCAGGAGGCTGAAGCCGGTCTTTTCCCGGCGCGCCCAGGCCATCGCCTTGCGGATATCCTCGTGGAACATCCGCCGGTTGGGCAGGCCGGTCAGGGCGTCGAAATAAGCCATCTGCTCAAGCTTGGTCTGGCTCTGCATCAGTTCGGCCGTGCGCTCCTCGACCAGCGCTTCCAGCTGGCGCTGGCGGCGGCGCAGGACGCTGGTGCGCAGGTGAACCAGGGCGGTGATGGCCGAAATCCCTACGACGCCCGCCATGAGGTAGAACCACCAGCTCTGGTACCAGGCAGGCAGGACCTGGACGGGTACGCTGAGCGTGCGGCTGCTCCAGACACCGTCGCGGTTGGAGCCCTGGAGCTTCAGGACATAGCGGCCTGGCGGCAGGTGGGTATAGGTGGCGACGCGGTGGCTGGAATCGGTCTCGTTCCAGTCGTCCTCGAAACCTTCGAGACGATAGCGGTACCGGTTGCGGTCGGGCGCCGAAAGATCGAGCGCCGAGAACTCTACCGAGATAGTCTTGCCCGGCGGCACGATCAGCGTGACATCGGTTCCGGCCGCACTGTTGAACGGCGCGGCCGCCTGGGTTTCGCGGCCGATGCGAATATCGCTGACGACCAGAGGCGGCGCGTAACGCCAGGCCTCAAGCATGTCCGGCCGCACCACGATCGCCGCCGTGGCGCCGCTGAACAGAAGCTCGCCACTGGTCGTCAGCGTGCCCGAGCCGACCCAGTAGTTCATGACGGACAGACCGCTTTCCCGGCCGATCGCACGAACGGCAAAGCTGTCGCGATCAATGATGGCCAGGGCGGAATCCGTCGATGCCCAGATACGCCCCCTGGCATCGGTCAGCAACTTGTCGACATTGGGATCGGGCAGCCCATCCCTCGTGCCGATACGGCGGAACACCGGCCGGCCTTTCGCGTCGCGTCCGGTCAGGACGTCGATGCCGCCGCCCGACGTGCCGACCCACAGCCGGCCCCTGGCATCGACCATCAGCGTGGTGACATAGCCCGCGCTCAAGCCATTGACGCCCTTGTCGGGCAGGATGTGCTCGATGCGCCCGTCACGCCCCAGGCGGTTCAGCCCGTTTTCCGTGCCGATCCAGATCGCGCCGTCCGGCGTGGCCGTCAGGAGCCGGGCGCGCTCATCGGTCAGGCCGGTAATGTGCAGCGGCTTGGCGTCGGGCCTGGCGGGATCGAAGCGCCAGACCCCATCGTGGCCGGCGATCCAGATGGCCGCGCCATCGCGCATCAGACTGGCGGTAATGGTCGTCGGATCGCGCCCGGGAATATGGACGCGCCTGACGGCCCGGCCGTCGCTGTCGCTGCGGTAAAGCCCCTGGCCGGTAGCGATATAGACCGCCTGATTCACAGGCAAGACGTCCCAGACATAGTTCTGCGGCAGGGCGGTTTCAGGATGATGCGGATCGGACGCCAGGGTTCGCACCCTTCCGCTGACCGGATCGACGATGTCGATGCCCTTGCGCAGCAAGCCCATCCATATCCGGCCATCCGGCATTTCACGGATCGACAGGGCGCCGGATTCCGACATGTCGGAGGCACGGCCCGTGTCGCCGGCAAGGACGGAAAACGCCCCCTGCTCCGGTGCATAACGGCTTAGGCCCTCACCCGTCGCCACCCAGATCAATCCCGACCGGTCGCGGTAAAGCGACCACACCTGGTCGAACAGAAGGCTGTTGGCCATGCTGGGATCGTGCGTGATCCGGCGCATGCGCATCGCGGCCACGTCGACCTTCACGATGCCGTGGCTATAGGTCCCAAGCCAGATTTCGCCAGGACGGACCTCGACGATCGTATTGACGCCTTCGCTCTGCAAATCACCCGCGCCGGGGCCCGCTACCGGCTTGACGCGCCCCGTCCCGGCATCGATCATATAGGCGCCGTGGCGCTGGGTCCCGACCCAGATGCGGCCCGAGCCGTCGCGATAGATCTGACGCACCGACGGCAGGCGGCCGTCAAGCGTCGGCAAGGCGATCTTTTCCGTACGGTTTCCATTGCGCCGGACGAGCCCGGTGGAAGTGCCGATCCACAGAGCGCCTGAAGGATCGCGCAGCAGCGCGGTGATCTTGTCGCTTGGCAGACCCTGGTCGATGCCTTTTTGAATCTTTCCGGTGCGCGGATCGAGGTGATCCAGCCCGCCCCAGGTGCCGACCCATAGCCCGCCCTTGCCGTCATCGACCATCGAGGTCACGGTGACGTGGCTGAGACCTCCGGGACCGGTGGTATAGGTCGTAAAGCTGTCGGTCGCGTCTTCGTAACGCGCCAGACCGCCGACATTGGTCGCGATCCAGAGACGTCCCGCCGCATCGACCAGCAGGTTGCGCACGTCGATATCGGGCAGGCTACCCGCCGTATCGGCATCGGGACGATAAAGGCGGAAACGGTAACCGTCCCATCGCACCAGCCCGTTCTGCGAGCCGATCCACAGGAAACCGTGACGGTCCTGAATCAGCGAGGTCGGGTTGCGGACGTCGGAGCTTTGCGTGGCGACATGCTGGAAGGTTTCAGCGGTGAAGCCGGTCCAGCGTTCCGCCGTCCATGCCGGCGCGGCCGCCAGTCCCCAGACCATGAGCAGGACGTTGGCCGTGAGCACGAGGCTGGCCATGAGCACACGGCTGGCAAGAGCACGGCAGGTGGATTTCGAACGGACTTCCGGAACGATCCTCATGTCGGAGTCTTGCACGCCTTACGCTTTGAACAGGCGCGGCATCAGCGCCGGCCTGGACATATCCTACGGCGAAAAATGAAATAGCCGCTTAGGAAGTAGAGTTAATGCAATACCTCCGGCTTAACTTTTTGCGGCTCTTCAGATGACACCACGCCTTTTTTCCGTCCCTATTTGACGCTTTAGTGATGAGGCAAGGCTGGGACACGGGGGGCGAATCATTGAAAGGCTCTCGATGAATTCGTTTAAATACAAAGCTTTGCTCGCCGCCCTCCCCCTTATGGTCGCCGTCTCGGGCTGCGCCAGCCACAAATACGTCGACGAAAAGGTCGGCGTGGTGAGCGGCCGTGTCGACCAGCACGATTCGCATCTCACCGAACTGGACAAGACGACTCAGGAAGCGCTTGACCGCGCCACGGCGGCCGGCAAGCTGGCCGAAGGCAAGTTTGTCTATTCGGTCGTACTGAGCGACGACTCGATCAAGTTCGACACTGAAAAAGCCAACCTGTCCGACCAGGCCAAGGCAACCCTTGCGGACCTTGCCACCCGGCTGAAGTCCGACAACCGCAACGTCTATCTTGAAATCCAGGGCTATACCGACTCGACCGGTACCGACGCCGTCAACTATCGCCTGGGGCAGGAGCGCGCCGACAGTGTCCGCCGTTTCCTGAACAGCCAGGGTGTCGCCCTGAACCGCATGGCGTCGATCTCCTACGGCTCGGAGCAGCCGGTCGCGACCAACAGCAACTCCGCCGGCCGTGCCGCCAACCGCCGCGTAGTCATCGTCGTCCTGTCCTAATCGACCTTACAATCGGCCTGCCGGTAGCGCGTAACGTCCTGGCAGGCCGATGGACCCCAGATCAGGATGATTTTAGCTGGAAGCATCATTCCGATCTAAGTTTTGTTCTGTTGCGATATTCAAGGTGAAGGCAGGTGGCGTGACAGGTCAGCACCCAGCATCGCCGCATAGGCGGTGTGATTACGGTTAGCGACAGCGCGTTCGTGGCGCTCATGGACGATATGCAGGGTAAAGGTGGCAATCACGACGAAGGCGCCTGTGGCCACGGCGGACCAGGCCAGATAGCGCTGCCCCTGTGCAATCAGTTCCGGATCGTCACGGTCGCACGCCGTTTCATGTAGCGCCTGGCTGTCGTCCATCTTGAGCCTCTTCAGGGTTCACGGCCCTGATAGATGTCGTCCCGCAAAAATTCGGCGGGGTCTTGGATATGGCTATGTCAGCTTTCTGTAATGACGGCGGCGTCGCGCAATTTCCGACAAACCACGCTGCGCCACATCGGTTCCGTCACAAAAACGGCAATTGATTCCATTCGATATTTTTTTCATTTTTTCGCTGAAAAGAAGAATAGTATCGGTTTTTTATAAAATTGTGATCATGGTCCGCAGCGCTCCAGTCAGTATAAAAATCTGAAAAAAATCAGGTGTAGGGATGAACTTCAACATAAGCCGGGCCCCCGCCCGGTATCGGCACACCCGCATGCACGGGTGGCTGATCAAAGGGCTAAAGCCACTGGCCCTGCGCGGTATCGACATCGTCGTTTCAGCAATCGCCATCTGTTTCCTGGCGCCTGTCTTCCTCGTCATGGCCGCAGTGCCGCCGCGCGAGGACAGCCTGGGACTGTCGCAGCTCCTGCAACTTTTCCTCGTCTTTGCCGGCGAGATGAGCCTGTTTGACGGCCGCGCGCGATAGGCCTCACGTCGATACAGAATAAAA
>CAMLLA010000010.1 GCA_946480525.1 uncultured Asticcacaulis sp.
ACCAGGCCGCCATGGCGGTGCGCCTGAAGACGCTCGATGTGCTCTGCCGCGCGCTGAATTGCGGCCCGGGCGACCTGCTGGAATACGGCGAAGAAGAGTCTCTCTAGATCGGAATGATTTTAAACGGAGCAATCATTCCGATCTAAGTTTTTATTTTGTCGCGATATTTAAGCCGAAAACCGCTTCACACTTTTGGCTGCGCCGAACTTCGTTTCGCCAAATCGCTCTAACGCCCTAAGGCCGCGTTTTGCAATCCGAACAGAGTCTTGCAACCGGCGTGGGCCAGGTCGAACAACTGGTTGAATTCATCGCGTGAAAAGCCGCGCTTTTCGCCTGTCGCCTGGATTTCGACCGAATGGCCGCTGCCGGTGATAACGAAATTGGCGTCGGTTTCGGCCGTCGAGTCTTCGTCGTAATCGAGGTCGAGCACAGGCGCGTCGGCATAGATGCCGCAGGAAATCGCCGCGATCTGGTCCAGGATCGGCGACTTTTCGATCAGCTTGTCGGCCACCAGCTTGTCACACGCCTGCGACAGCGCCACCCAGGCGCCGGTGATCGACGCGGTGCGCGTGCCGCCATCGGCCTGGATGACGTCGCAGTCGATCGTGATCTGGCGTTCACCCAGCGCCTTGAGGTCGATGACCGCGCGCATCGAACGGCCGATGAGGCGCTGGATTTCCTGGGTGCGGCCGGACTGCTTGCCGGACGCGGCTTCGCGGCGCGAGCGGGTGTGAGTCGAGCGTGGCAGCATGCCGTATTCCGCCGTTACCCAGCCCTGGCCCTTGCCTTTCAGGAAGGATGGGACGCCCTGTTCAACGGATGCAGTGACCAGCACCTTGGTGTGGCCGAAGCTGACCAGGCACGATCCTTCGGCATAACGCGTCACGCCGGTTTCGATCGTAACCTCACGCAGCTGGTCCGGCTTGCGGTTAGACGGGCGGATGGTCTTTAGGGCGGACAGGGCTTCGAATTGCGACATGGACAGGCCTTTGCGGTGATGCGTCTGCCTATCAGTTAGCCATGCGCCACGTAAAGTCCTTATTGGCCTTTGGTCACTGGTCTTTCTTCTGGCCCGTACGGCCTTCCGGCGGCACAGGGATGTCGCTGCGGATGGCGCTTTTGCAGGCGGTGTCGGCACAGACATATTGGGCGCCGTTGTAGGTACCGGTCACCTCTCCCTTGTCGATCACGCCCTTGGCCTTGATCTGTGGTGGCGTATCTGGTTGATCCGCATAGGAATAAACCTTCTGAGGCGGCCCGGGTGGCGATGTCATGTCGGGACCCTGAGGTCCGTTCATGGCCTCAAGTTCGGCGCAGGCGCCAAGCGTCAGCAGCAGGCCGCAGGCGATCAGGCCCCCCGCTGCCCTGACTATTCCGGCTACCATGACGCACGGAACGAACGGGTGTCCGCCTTCATCGGTGTGCGGGTGTTGTAAACCGGCGAAACGGTCTTGCACTTCTCATCGACACAGGCAAAGGCGCGGTCGGCCGCGTCGTCGCGCGACCGGGAAGCCGGGCTCGTGTTCTGCTCCGAAGCGGGTGCGTTTTCCGACGCGGAGGGAATGCGCGCCGCAGACGCTTCCGTTTCGACGGCCGGCCCATAGGGTTTGGGCGCCGGCTCGGCATTGAGCGCAAATGCCAGCGCTGTGGCTGCCACCAGATATAGCATGTAAGCCCTCCATTTTTGTCTCAGATTACGCCGATTTACGGCAATTGGAAGGCCATGGCTCTGTGAGCCGCGGCAAAGGCGGCGGTTAGTCCCTTCAATTCCCATACATTTTCCTGCAATATTTGCAGATTTAGTGAAAGCACTTGCTTTTGCATGACAAATTGCCATGATTGGCCGCATACGGAAGTGCGGGCAGGGGTAGCGTCATGGATGGCGGCAGGGGAAAGATCAGGCTTGAGGACCTGGCGCGGATCGCGGGCGTATCGGTGGCGACGGTATCGCGCGCGCTGAACGACTCGCCGGCGGTCAACCGTGTTACCAAGCGCCGGGTCTGGAAGATCGCCCGCGACCACTCTTACGTCCTCAACCACGACATGCCGTTGTCGATGTCGGGCAGCCAGGCGACGATCGCCATCGTGATTCCGCCGCCGCATGGCCGCGAGGGGCGGTTCTCCGATCCCTTCTACCAGGAAATGATCTCGGCCGTCGGCGAGGCGGCACGCGACATGGGGTGCGATCTTCTGCTGTCTCACCTGACGCCGCGCAACCAGAACGACCTTGTGGCCCTGATGCAGAATATCAAGGCCGATGGCGTCATCTTCCTGGGCCAGAGCTATTTGCACGACCGCTTCAACATGCTGGCCGGTACGACCAACAAGTTCATCGTCTGGGGGCAGGAACTGGCCGGCCAGAAATACTGCACGGTTGGCTCGAACAATCTGCAGGGCGGCACGCGGGCGACAGCGCACCTGGCCCGGCTCGGCCGCAAGCGCATCGCCTATTTCGGCGAAACCGAGGGCACCGAGATGAAGCAGCGCTTCCAGGGCTATCTCAATGTCCTGGCGGAAGCCGGTATCGAGTACGATCCGCGCCTGGTCGTTCCCACCCATTTCGAACTGGCCTCGGCAGAAGCGTCGGTTATTGCCCTGCTCAATAAAGGTGTCAGCTTTGACGGCCTGTTCGCCTGTTCCGATATCATCGCCTTTGGCGCTGTTCGCGGCCTGATGCGGGCAGGGCTCAAGGTGCCGAGCGACGTCTCCGTCGTCGGATACGACAATATCCAGCTGGCCAGCCTGACCCACCCCAGCCTGACGACGATCTCCCAGGACCTGTCCCGGGCGGGAAAGTTGATGGTGTCCAAATTGATCGGGTCGATCTCCAACGACGAAACCCACTCGGAAATCGTTTCGACCGAACTCGTGGTGCGGGAGTCGTGCGGCGGATAGGCGGATGCCGGAATCCGTGCAGCGAAGTTGGGCCACATCTCGCATCAACACGTCAGTGTCGGACAGCGTTGTCATCATAAATTGCAATTTTTTGCAATTTTTTGCATTACCCGTCAAAAAGATTCTCAGGTCTTGCGTTACACGTACGAGGCGAATATCCCGCAATATGTCGTACAATTGTCGGTTAAAACACACGTTTTCATATGAATCCGTAGCGCGAATGCCACAAGATTACGAATAGTTTAAAATTTCGACTGCAAAAATTTGCAACGTCTTGCAAAAATTGTGGGGTGCAGGAATAGTGGCCTCAGACGCCGGACTGAAAGAGCGTCATATCGGGTTGAGATGTATAGGTCGCACGGACAAAGGGTCCTTTAGCGCCGACAAATACACGGGGACAGGAGGAACTTATGCTGCATCCCAAGGCCCACCCGGGCTTGTTCAAGAGAAAATTGCTTACCTGCGGCGGTACGCTGGCGCTCGTCGCCGCGGCTTTCGCCGCCATGCCGGTGGCGGCCCAGGACGCGCCTGCGCCTGCGGGCGAAGACAGCCAGACCGTTGTCGTGACGGGTATCCGTCGCGGTATCCAGGACGCCATTACGGCAAAGAAGCGCTCGACCCAGATCGTCGAAGCCGTTTCGGCCGAAGATATCGGCAAGCTGCCCGACGCCTCGATCGCCGAATCGCTGGCGCGTCTGCCGGGCCTTGCCGCCCAGCGCACCAATGGCCGCGCGCAGACCCTGTCGATCCGTGGCCTCGGCCCGGACTATACCGTCACCACAATGAACGGCCGTGAGCAGGTCTCGACCAACGACAACCGCTCGGTGGAATTCGACCAGTATCCGTCCGAACTGATCAGCCAGGTGCTGATTTACAAGACGCCGAACGCCGGCATGACGACGCAGGGGATCGCCGGTACGGCCGACCTGCAGACCGTCCGTCCGCTGGCCTATGGCAAGCGCACCGCCGCCTTCAACATCCGCCGCGAAATGAACTCTGAAGAGGCGGCGATCGGTGGCCTGGAAAACTCCGGCAGCCGCTGGTCGTTCAACTATATCGACCAGTTCTTCGACAAGACCCTGGGCGTCGCCTTCGGCTACGCCAAGACGTCTTCGCCCTATCAGGTGACGCGTCTCGAGCCTTGGGGTGACGGCGATTTCCCGCGCTGTGACAATGCCACGACCTGCGCCGGCGCCGGCCTCAACAAGTTTGTCCTGGGCGGCCAGAAGAATGGCGTGCAATCGTCGAACCTCGACCGGGATGGCCTTATGGGCGTCCTGGAATGGAAGCCGAACGACCGTTTGCACGTCGTTGTCGACGCCTTCCATTCGGAATTCGAAGAACTGCAAAAGATCGCCCGTCTTGAATATCCGCTGTGGTGGAGCTCTTCGCAGCTGCAGCCGGGCTATACGGTTGACGGCGACTATATCGATCATGGCGTCTTCACCGGCGTCAACACGGTCGTTGAAAACTACACCAACCGCCGCCGGGCCACCACCAATCAGATCGGCGTGAACGTCAACTACGCCCTGAATGACCAGTGGAGCCTGAACGCCGACCTTTCGACGCAGAAGCTGACGCGCGACGACGTCATCATCGAATCGACCGCCGGCACCGGCGCTGCCGGTTCGGTGGTTGCGGACACGATCACCTTCGACATGACGGACGACCACCACGCCTACAACCTGTCCGGCGTGATCGACTATTCCGATTTCGCCAAGGTCTTCCTGACCGATCCGGGCGGCTGGGGTGGTCCGGTGGCCAACCGTGGCGGCTTCTTCCGGGCTCCGCACGTCGAAGACGAGCTGAACATGATCAAGCTGGTTGCCGAGCGCAAGATCGAATCCGGCGTGTTCAGCAAGGTCGCCTTCGGCTACAGCCGCATCGACCGCAGCAAGGTCAAGGACGATTACGCCGCCTATATGAGCCTGAGCGCACCGACCGTCGTCGTGCCTGAGAAGTACCGCACAGGCGTGACCGATGCCAGCTTCCTTGGCAACACGTCCGGCATGATCTCCTACGATTCGCTGGCCATGTGGCAGGATGGCATCTTCATCCTGACCGAAGCCACCGACAACGACCAGCTCCGCCGCAACTGGTCCGTCGAGGAAACCGTCGAAGCCGCCTTCATCCGCGCCGATATCGACACCGAGCTGTTCGGCATTCCGGTCACCGGCAATGTCGGCGTCATGTCGCAGACGGCCGATCAGCGCGCCATGTCGGTCTTCGTCGGCGCCGGCACGCCGGTCATCAAGGAAGACGGTGACAAGTACACCGACATTCTTCCCAGCCTGAACCTGAACTTCGCGGTCGCCGAAGACGTCACGGTTCGCGTCGGCGCCGGTACGACCCTGGCTCGTCCCCGCATGGACGACATGGCCGCGGGCACCAGCTACAGCGTCATCAACGACACCAGTCCGCCCGCGACCTTCCAGGGGCAGCCGGTCTACTGGACCGGCGGCGGCGGCAACGCCCAGATCCGTCCGTGGAAGGCCAACGCTTACGACCTGTCGATCGAAAAGTATTTCGGCCGCAAGGGGTATGTGTCGGCAGCCTTCTTCTACAAGGACCTGACCTCATACATCTTCAACCAGACGGTCGCCAAGGACTATACCGGCGTCAATCTGCCGGCCTCGTGTACGACACCGACCAATGTCTGTACCAAGGCCGCGGCCAACCGTATGGGCTCGACCTCCGCCCAGGCCAACGGCCAGGGCGGCTGGATCAAGGGCGCCGAATTCACGGTGTCCGTGCCGGGTGAGCTGATCACGCCGTTCCTGGATGGCTTCGGCGCCATCCTGACCGCCAGCTACAATGACAGTGAAATCGACCCGAACAATACCGGTACCCCGGTCAATATTCCGGGCCTGTCAAAGGAAGTGATCAACACGACGGTCTACTACGAAAAGCATGGCTTCTCGGCACGTGTTTCGAGCCGGTACCGCGGCGAGTTCACGGGCGAAGTGCCGGACTACACCAACAACCTGCAAACCCGTCAGGTCCAGGCGGAAAACGTGGTCGATGCCCAGATCGGCTACACCTTCCAGAGCGGCCCTCTGAAGAACCTCGGCATCTCGCTGTCGGGTTCGAACCTGACCAACGAGCCCTTCTACCTCTACAAGGGCAACAATGTGGTCAAGGAAGAGAGCTACGGTTCGACCTACCTGCTGGGTCTGAGCTACCGTTGGTAATCATTCCAACAGATTGCTAAACAGAACGCCTGCCGGTTTTCCGGCAGGCGTTTTTCTTCCAAGGCATTCTTATGACCGAATCCCTGATCAAACGCGTCGTTGTCGTCGGTGGTGGGACGGCCGGCTGGCTGAGCGCGACCATGCTGGCGCGTGTCCTCAACAGGTCCGCGGAAATCGTCGTGGTCGAATCCGAGGAAATCGGCATCGTCGGCGTCGGCGAAGCGACCATTCCGCCGCTGGTCAACCTGTTCACCTTCTTAGGCGTTTCCGAACACGACATGCTGTCGAAGGTGCAGGGCACCTACAAGCTGGGCATCGAGTTTCTGAACTGGTCGGCGCCCGGCAGCCGCTATATCCACGCCTTCGGCAATCCCGGCCGCGACCTGGGGATCGTGCCGTTTTACCAGTACTGGCTGAGGCGGCATCTGGAAGGCAAGGGCGGATCGCTGTGGGATTACAGCTTCAACAGCCTGGCGTCGGATGCGCACCGTTTTGCGCCGATGAAGACCATTCCCGACACGCCGGTCGAGGGCCTGACCCACGCCTGGCATTTCGACGCCATGCTGCTGGCGAAGTACCTGCGGGGGATATGTGAGGCCCAGGGCGTTGTCCGCCGCGAAGGCAAGATTACCGGCGTCAATCAGCGTGCATCCGATGGTTTTATCGAGTCTGTGACGCTGGCTGACGGTGGTGTTGTCGAAGGTGATCTGTTTATCGATTGCTCCGGCTTCCGGGGCCTGCTGATCGAGGGCGGGTTCAAGGCGGGTTACGACGACTGGACCCACTGGCTGCCGTGCGACCGCGCCATCGCCGTGCCGTGCGAATCTTCCGGGCCATTACTGCCCTATACGCGGGCGACGGCGCATACCGCCGGCTGGCAATGGCGTATTCCCCTGCAGCACCGCATCGGCAATGGCCATGTGTTTTGCAGCGCCTTCATGAACGACGACGAAGCCATGCGCATCCTGATGGGCAATCTCGACGGCAAGCCCCTGGCCGATCCGCGTCCTTTGTCATTTACGACGGGTCGCTGCAAGGCCAGCTGGGTCAAGAACTGCATCGCCTTTGGTCTGGCCGCCGGCTTTATGGAGCCGCTGGAATCGACCAGCATCCACCTGGTCCAGTCGGGCCTGACCCGGTTCGTGAAAATGTTCCCGGACAAGGGGTTCAGCCCGCTTCAGATCGCCGAATATAATCGCCAGACCAGCCATGAATATGAGCAGATCCGCGACTTCCTGGTACTGCACTATAATGCCACCGGCCGCGACGACAGCCCGTTCTGGAACCATTGCCGGACCATGGCCCTGCCGGACAGCCTGACGCACAAGATCGAATACTTCCGTGAGCATGGCCGCCTGATCATCGAAGATACCGACCTGTTCCGGGAATCGAACTGGGTGCAGGTGCTGTTGGGCCAGGGAATCCTGCCACAATCGGCGGCCCCTCTGGCCTATGCGATCGGAGAAAAGCAGCTTGACGACTATTGCGCCAATCTTCGGACCATATACGCCCGCGCCTTGAACAGTCTGCCGCCGCACGATGCCTATATCGCCCGGACGAGCCCCGCGTCACAGAACTGAGGCCAGGAAGGCTTTGGTGTCCGCGAACACTGTTCCCTTAGCGCGGAAGGGAATGGAAAAGACCGCAGCCATGTCCTGATGGCTTAAGCCGTCATAGAGCTTGAGCGTCGAGGGTGTGCCCTTGTCGCGCAAAGCCTTGTCGAGGTTGACGGCATTCTTGGTCATGACGACCTTATCTGCGCGGCTGTGTATCAGCAGAAAGTGCGTGCTGAGCTTGCGGGCGTGGGTAATGGGCTGGGTCTCGGCGGGTTTCGGCCAGTGACCGAAGGCGTTGCGCGACGCATCGACATCGAACGGATAGAAGTCGTAAGGCCCCGCCAGGCCGACCACCGCCTTGACCGGTAGGTCACCGAGATATTGCGGATCCAGCGGCAGCATGGCCGCGATATAGCTGCCGGCCGAATGGCCCATCAGAGCCAGCCGCGAGCCATCGCTGCCATAGTCCGTGGCGTGCGCAACAGCGTGTTTGACGGCGGCGGCGCCATCCAGGACGAAATCCGGATAGGGATGGTCGGGCACCAGCCGGTAGTCGGGCACGACCACGACATAGCCCATCGATGCGAGGGCATGGCCCATCCAGACATAGTCGTCCTTCGATCCGGACGCCCAGTTGCCGCCGTAGAAGAAGACGAGAACCGGCGAGGGGGTCTTGGCGTCCTTGGGGGCATAGACATCGTAGCGCTGGCGCGGATCATCGCCGAAGGCGACATCCTTGGCGACGTGGCGAATGCCGCCTTCTTTAGGCGTGAAGGTATTGAAGAGCTTAAGCGTATTGCAGGCGGCGAGGGCTGTCATCAGGCCACTCAAGCCCAATAGTCCCAATATCCGGCGTTTGGTCACGGCAGGCACGGTCAACCCTTAAAAACTGACGCTTGACTTTTTGGTCGGTGGTTTGGGACGCAACCTGATCCCCTTGAGGAAGATTTGCAATGCTTCCCAGTGAATGCCGGCGACAACCTTCAGTGTCATCAGCGGCATGGCCCAGAACAGCTTCCACAATGCCCCGTCGCTGATCGGTGTGCGTTTCGCCGTGAAGCCGGCGAACAGCATGTCGCGGACACCTTCGGCTGCGTGATGACGCAGGCGGATCTTGAGCGCGAAGGTCTCATGGGGCGCCGTCAGGTCGAAATCATAGGCCATGTCGCGCGTGTCCATGAAGGGCGAGACGTGCAGGCGCTTGTCGCTGTGCTGGCGGATATGACGCGTGTCGGTTTTGACGGGCAGGACATAGGAATGGCGGTCGCCGAAGGTGTTGTTGACCTCATAGACCACGGCTTTGAGCCGGCCTTCCGGCGCTTGCAGGAAATAGAGGCTGATCGGATTGAAGACAAAGCCCAGCACGCGCGGCATGGCCAGAAGCCATATCCGATCGCCGTCGGCATGGAGGCCCTTCTCGCGCAGCATGACGGCCATGCGATCGCGCAGGGAACCGGCCGTGTCACCCTGGTTTGGGCCATGGTCGCGATCATAAAAGCTGAACAGATTGAAGCGGTTGTGGCTGAGGTATCGCGTCTGCGGCACACAATCGAGATCGATCAGCACCTGGAAGATATGGTAGCTCAGCCGGTGCGGCCGGGGCGCGAACCGCTGATGGATAACCTCACCGATGTAGAGGCCTGGCTCCATCACTCGGCTGCCTCTAAAGCTATATTATCCGTCCACGGATTATATTGAATGCGGCTCTTCGACCAGTCGAAGTCCCACGGCCGGCGCTGGCCGGTAATGGCCTCCGCCACCGCCAGGCCGGATTGCAGGCCGTCTTCGTGGAAGCCCGAGCCGAAATAGGCCCCGCAGAACCACGTCCGCCGCTGGCCTTGCAGCTCGCCGAGCCTGGATTGCGCATCGATCGCGCGGGCATCGAACAGCGGGTGTTCGAAAGTCGTGCGCTTGATCACCTTCGTCTGATCGATGTCGCGGGTCGGATTGAGCGTCACAAAGTAGTTCTGCTCTGTCTTCAGGACCTGAAGCAGGTTCATCCAGTAGGTGACGCACAGCTGCTGTTCCGATGGGGAGGTGCGCGTGCCAAGATAGTTCCAACTCGACCACGCCGCGCGGCGCTTGGGCATCAGGGCGTCGTCGGTATGCAGCACGACTTCATTAGGCGTGTAGCTGAAGGCGCCAAGCGTCGCACGCTCAGCCGGGGTGGCAGCGTCACCGAGAATCTTCAACGTCACGTCGGCATGGGTGGCGAAGACGACCTGGTCGAACTGATGGCGCTCGCCGGTCTGATCGGTCAGGGTAACGCGGTTCGCGCTGCGCTCGACCTTTGTGATGGCGTAACGTGTGCGGATGCGGTGGGCGAAAGGCCGGGTCAGTTCCTTCAGATAGGCCTGCGCGCCACCGATGACGCTGCGCCACAGGATACGGTCGGTGATCTTCAGCAGGCCGTGGTTTTCGAAGAAGGCGATAAAGGCGCGGAATGGATAGTCCATGATCTGCTGCGCAGAGGTCGACCAGATGGCAGCGGCCTGCGGCAACAGGTGGTCGTCGATAAAGGCGCGGCCGTAGTTTCGGTCCTTGAGGTAGTCACCCAGGCTGTAGCCGGGCCGGGCGCGTGCGGCTTCGTCCTTTGGCGCCTCGCGGTAGAAGCGCACGATATCGAGCAGCAATGAGAGAAAGCGCGGCCGGAACAGATTCCGGCGCTGGGCGAACAACCCCTTCATGCCGAGGCTGCAGTATTCCAGCCGGCCATCGTCTATGCTGACCCCGAACGACATGTCGCTGAGCTGATGGGCGACACCCAGGTGGCGGAAGAGGGCGACAAGGTTCGGATAACAAGGCTCATTGAAAACAATAAAGCCCATATCGACCCAGACCGGGTTTTCAGACGTGCCGGCATTGACCGTATGGCTGTGGCCGCCGGCCTGGCTTTCGCTTTCGAATACGGTGACGTCGCAGTACGGGTTCAGCATCCATGCGGCGGACAGTCCGGCGATGCCCGAACCGACCACGGCAATGCTTGGTCTCGTCAGGTTCGACATATCGTACATGCGCTATTCTCCGCCGATGTTTGACGAATTGTACGCGCCGTTTACAGGCCTGGATCACAGCCCGGCCGGTGATCCATTTGTCCCAAGGCGGCGTATCAGGCTCAAATTCACCTCAGGCGGGCCGCATGCCCGGCATTCGAAAATGTCCTTTGACCGCGCACTTACATTGGGGTTTGTTGCCCGCATGACCGAAACGGACAGCGCGCTATCGAAACGCACCCCACCGGAAATGACGCCGGAGGTGCTGCTGGCGCGCATCGCTGCGAGCGACCGCGACGCCTATGCCGCCCTGTTCCTGCGCTTCGCCCCCAAGATCAAGGCCTTCGTCATGGGCCAGGGTCTGACGGCGCAGGAGGCCGAGGATCTGGCGCAGGAGGCGATGCTGAGCGTCTGGCGCAAGGCCCACATGTTCGATGCCTCAAAGGCCAGTGCGGTCACCTGGATCTATTCGATCGCCCGCAACCTGCGTATCGACCTGGCGCGCAAGGCCAAGCGTGTCCGCGAACTGCCGCAGGACCTGTGGCAGGGCGACGGCGACAAGGGCGCCGACGGCGAGATGATCCTCGCTGAAGACGCGGCGTCGGTCGCAGGTCTCCTTGAAACCCTGCCCAAGGAA
The DNA here is from genome assembly GCA_946480525.1 of uncultured Asticcacaulis sp. Next base: position 11,273 of record CAMLLA010000010.1, read on the forward strand.
CAGAAGACCATTCTGCGCCTGTCCTTTTACGAAGACCTGTCGCATGGCGATATCGCCAAGGCGCTGGCTATCCCGCTGGGGACAGTCAAGTCGCGCATGCGCCTGGCCATGAGCCGCCTCAAGGCCGGCATGACGAGATCAGTACCCGAGGAGCGTTCATGAATTCCGTCCGTCATCACGTCACCGAAGACCTGTTGTGGGACTATCACCGTGGCGCCCTGCCGTCCGGTCTGCGCTTGACTGTGGCCACGCATCTTGAGCTGTGTTTGCATTGCCGTGCCGAGACCGCTGTGTTCGATGCCATCGGTGGTGCGCTACTGGATGATATCGAGGGCGTAGAGCTGGCCGCCAGCGCGCTCGATCTCGCGCTGGCGCGAATCGAACGTCCGGAGGAGCCACCAGTGCGCAAGACCAAGTCACGCCCCGCATTCCTGGCCGGCTTCGATCTTCCTGACACGCTCAATGAAGCCCGCATCAAGGACCGCTATTGGGCAGCGCCGGGTGTGTGGATGGCGTCCATATATGTCGACGACGCAGCCAAGGGTTCCAAAACCTTCCTGATGCACGTCAAGGCGGGCATGACCATGCCGGAACACACCCACCGCGGGCCCGAAGTTACCCTGGTGCTGAAAGGTCGGTTCAGCGACGTTTACGGCGAATATAGCCAGGGGGATATCGCGGTGTGCGCGGATGAGCATAGTCATTCGCCCTCCATCCTCGACGAAGACTGCCTGTGCCTGGTGTGGCAGCAGGCGGCGATTGTTCCCAAAACCTGGCTGGGGAAGCTGTTGCAGCCCTTCGCCCGTATCTGAGGCTTACCCGTGAAGCTCGCGATCATCTACGCCATTGCGCTCATCGTCATGCTGGCTTTGGACTTTGCCTGGCTGTCAGCGACCGGCAATACGCTGTACCGGCCGAATATGCAGAGCCTGATCCGTGAAAAGGTCAACCTGCTGCCGGCGGTTGGCTTCTACGCCCTGTTTGCCTTTGCAGTGGCATATCTTATCGTCCTGCCGGCAGTTTCGAGCGGGACGATCAATGTGGTCGACCTGTCGTTGCGAGCAGGCGTGCTGGGCCTGGCCTGCTACGCGACCTACAGCCTGACCGGCCTGTCGATCATCCGCGACTGGCCGCTCAATGTCAGCCTGATCGACATGGCGTGGGGAACGTTTGCCGCGGTCGTCACTGCCAATACTACGGTATTTGGTCTCAAACTGCTGGGTCAGGTCGCTTAAGCGCGGTCGCGACTTTCGAGCGCGGGGCGCGGCCCAGCGCATTCGAAATCATCCACGCCGCATCGACGACCTTGGCGATATCGACGCCGGTTTCGATGCCCAATCCATTGAGCATATAGAGCACATCTTCGGTGGCGACATTACCGGACGCGCCGGGCGCATAGGGACAGCCGCCGAGGCCGCCGACTGAAGCGTCAAATATGCTGACGCCGAAATCGAGCGCGGTCAGGATGTTTGCGAGCGCCTGACCATAGGTATCGTGGCAGTGCAGGGCCAGCCGCTCCGAAGGGACCAGCGTCATGACCTGATCGAGCAGACGTGAGATATCGGCGGGTGTGGCGACGCCGATCGTGTCACCCAGGCTGATTTCATAGCAGCCCATCTGAAGCATTTTCTGCGCGACGTTTGTGACGGCCTTGGGTGAAATCCTGCCTTCGTAAGGACAGCCGACGACACACGACACATAGCCGCGCACCTTGACGCCGTCGCTCATGGCGCGGTCCATGACGAAGCGGAAGCGTTCCAGGCTCTCGTCGATCGAGCAGTTGATGTTGCGCTGGCTGAAGGTTTCCGATGCGGCGCCGAAGATGGCGACGGTCGTGGCGCCGGTATCGCGCGCGGCTTCATAGCCTTGCAGATTGGGCGTCAGGACAGGATAGTCGATCGTGTCGGCGCGCTGGATGCCGGCCAGGACGTCGGCGGCGTCGGCCATCTGCGGCACCCACTTCTTCGATACGAAACTGGTGGCTTCGATATGGCGCAGGCCGGTGTGCGACAGGGCATCGATCAGCGCGATCTTGTCGGGGGTAGGGACAATCTGCGCCTCGGCTTGCAGGCCATCGCGCGGGCCAACTTCGTAGAGGGTGACGTGTGACGGTCTCATTTCGTCTCTTCAAACAGTTCGCGGCCGATCAGCATGCGGCGGATTTCCGATGTCCCCGCGCCGATCTCGTAGAGCTTGGCATCGCGCCACAGCCGTCCGGCAGGATATTCATTGGTATAGCCGTTTCCGCCAAGCGCCTGAATCGTCTCACCTGCCATCCAGGTCGCTTTTTCGGCCGCATACAGAATACACCCCGCCGCGTCCTTACGCGTCGTTTCGCCCCGGTCGCAGGCCTGTGCCACCGCATAAACATAGGCGCGGCACGCCGCCCAGGTGGAATACATGTCGGCGACCTTTCCCTGCATCAGCTGGAAAGTGCCGATAGCCGAACCGAACTGTTCGCGCGTATGGACATAGGGGATCACCACGTCGAGACAGGCACGCATGATGCCGAGCGGCCCGCCCGACAGCACGACGCGCTCATAGTCGAGACCCGACATCAGCACGCCTGCGCCACGGCCTTCGGTGCCCAGGACGTTTTCTGCAGGCACTTCGCAGTCGGCAAAGACCAATTCGCCCGTGTGCGATCCGCGCATGCCCAGCTTGTCGAGCTTCTGCGCCACTGAGAAGCCCTTGAAACCCTTTTCGACCAGGAAGGCTGTAATGCCTTTTGATCCGGCAGACGCGTCGGTCTTGGCGTAGACGACCAGCACGTCGGCGTCCGGACCGTTGGTGATCCACATCTTTGAGCCGTTCAGCACATAGCGGTCGCCGCGTTTGTCGGCGCGCAGCTTCATCGACACCACGTCCGACCCGGCGCCGGTTTCCGACATGGCAAGCGCCCCGATGTGGTCGCCGGAAATCAGCTTGGGCAGGTATTTTGCGCGCTGTTCGGCCGTGCCGTTGCGGGTGATCTGGTTGACGCAGAGATTGGAGTGGGCGCCGTAGCTCAGGCCGATCGAGGCCGAGGCGCGGGAGATTTCCTCCATGGCGATGGTGTGCGCCAGATAGCCCATGGCCGCGCCGCCGTATTCCTCAGGCGCGGTCAGACCCAAGACGCCGAGGTCGCCCAGGCCTTTCCACAGGTGCATCGGGAACTGATCGCTGCGGTCGGTTTCCTCGGCCAGGGGCGCGATTTCACCGGCGGCATACTGGGCAACGGCTTCGCGCAGGGCGTCGATATCTTCGCCGTGACCGAAGGAGAGGTGAGGGAAGTCGATCATGGCAGAGTTCCTTGGCTGGCGACGGTAGACCCCTCACCCTTACCCTCTCCCCTTGAAAGGGGAGAGGGGATGCTTTCGTGCGCTGTTCCCCTCTCCCCAGCCTCGCCGGCAGGCAAATCGGGGAGAGGGTGGCTCGAAGAGCCGGGTGAGGGGTCTTTCCGCAGCTGCATCTTAGTTGATCTCGACCAACAGAGCCTTGTCAGCCACCTGAGCATCGACGTCACCGTGAACGGCAACTACGGTGCCCGCGCGCGGTGCCTTAATGGTGTGTTCGATCTTCATGGCACTGAGGATGAGCAGTTTCTGGCCTTTTTCGACGACATCGCCAGGCTTGACGAACAGCTCGATCAGCTTGCCGGGCATGGGCGCGACGATGTCTCCCGAACCCGCCAAAGCCTCATGACCATCGGCGGCTTCCAGATGCAGATGGCTGCGCGGCTGCAGATTTACCCAAAAGCCGGAAAGATCGTTCCATGGCGAGGTCGGATCGGCAACCATTGCTTTGCCATTTGCCTCAACGTCTGGCCAGGGCAGCGTCAAGCGCTCGACATGCCGGCCAATAAAGCCGGTATCGATCCTGGCAGCCGCAAAGTCCGGATCAGCCACGACGCGACGCAGGAAGCCGAGATTGGTCGCCAAACCGTTCAGGCGCGTATGGATCAAAGCCTCACGCATTCGCTTCAGCGCTTCGGTGCGGTCGCGGCCATGGACCACGATCTTGGCGATCATCGGGTCGTAGAAGACGCTGACCTCGTCGCCCTGTTCGACGGCGGATTCAATCCGCGCGGACCCTGGAAACTCAAGGCGTTCAAGCTTCCCGGTCGCCGGCAGGAAGTCGTTCTGCGGGTCTTCGGCGTAGAGCCGGGCTTCAATGGAGTGGCCGGTGATGGCCAGTTGCTCCTGGGTCAGCGGCAGGGTCTCACCCGCCGCTACCCGCAGCTGCCATTCGACCAGATCGACACCGGTGATTTCCTCGGTCACCGGATGCTCGACCTGAAGCCGGGTGTTCATTTCCATGAAGTAGAAGGGCGCGCTTTCGATCCCATTCGAGACGTCGACAATGAACTCGACCGTACCGGCGCCGCGATAACCTATCGCCTCAGCGGCGCGCACCGCCGCCTGACCCATGGCGGCGCGCAATTCCTCTGGCAGATCAGGGGCGGGCGCTTCCTCAATGACCTTCTGATGGCGGCGTTGCAGCGAGCAATCGCGTTCGAACAGGTGTACAACATGGTTATGCGAATCGGCGAAAAGCTGGATTTCGATATGCCTTGGCACCTCAATATACTTCTCGATCAGCACCTTGGGATCGCTGAACGCGTTCTGGCCTTCGCGCTGAGCGGAGACAAGGGCGTCGGCAAAGTCGGAGGCCTGATCGACGCGGCGCATGCCCTTGCCGCCACCGCCAGCCACGGCCTTGATCAATACCGGGTAGCCGATGCTGTCAGCCTGCGCCCGCAAGGTCGCCAATGTCTGGTCGTCGCCATGATAGCCGGGCGTCACCGGCACTCCAGCCTTGGTCATCAGCGCCTTCGCGGCGCCCTTCAGGGCCATGGCGCGGATGGCGTCGGGGCTCGGGCCGATGAAGACGATGCCGGCGGCTTCACAGCCTTGCGCGAATTCGGCGTTTTCCGACAGGAAGCCATAGCCCGGGTGGATGGCCTGGGCGTTATGGTTCAAGGCGGCGGCGATGATCAGGTCGCCGCGCAGATAGGATTCTGATGCCGCCGCCGGTCCGATCAGCGCTGCCTCGTCGGCTTCGCGGACAAAGGCGGCGTGACGGTCGGCCTCGCTGTAGACGGCAACCGTGCGCACACCCAGGCGCTTGCAGGTGCGGATGATGCGGCGGGCGATTTCGCCGCGATTGGCAATGAGGATTTTGCGGAACAGGTTCATTCGGTCCAGTCCGGCTTGCGCTTGTCGAGGAAGGCGGACATGCCTTCGCGGGCTTCGTCTGACGCCCGCCGGGCGGCGATGCGATCGGCGGTCATGGCGGTCAGTTCCGGCGTCACTGGTTGGCCCGCGACGTCGGCGATCAGGCGCTTGGTATCGGCAATGGCTTCGGGTCCACCAAGACACAGGGCATCGACGATGGTCTTTGCCGTGCCTTCAAGGTCGTCGCTGACCTCGTGGACCAGGCCGATGCGCCGGGCCTCTTCGGCGCCGAAACGCTCGCCTGTCAGCATGTAGCGCCGCGCCTGAGCCTGGCCGATCCTGGCGACGACATAGGGCGAGATCGTTGCCGGGATAATGCCCAGCCGCACCTCGGTCAGGCCAAACACGGCTTTTGGATGAGCGATGGCGATATCGCAACAGGCGACCAAACCCGTTCCGCCGCCGAGCGCCGCGCCGTTGACCAGCCCCACGATCGGTTTGGGACAGGTGCTCAGCTCGTTGAACAGCCGGGCGATATTGAGCGCGTCGGCGCGGTTTGCATCTTCGCCCTGATCGGCGGCGCGCTGCATATAGGCGAGGTCGGCACCGGCGCTGAACGATTTGCCGGCACCGGTCAGCACGATGGTGCGGACATTGGTGTGACGGCCCAGCATGTGGATGCAGTCGGTCAGTTCGCGGATTAGGACGTCGTTGATCGCATTGTGCACGTCTGGTCGGTTCAGGGTAGCACGGGCGACGCCGTGCTTGTTCATTTCGATGGAGACCAGAGCCATGGATTACATCCTGAAGACGCCGAACCGGGTGGGTTCGATCGGTGCATTAAGTGCGGCGGACAGACCCAGGCCCAATATCCGACGCGTATCGGCTGGATCAATGACACCATCGTCCCACAGTCGCGCGGAGGCATAGTAGGGATGGCCTTGTGCTTCATAGGTATCGCGGATCGGCGCCTTGAAGGCCTCTTCCTCTTTCGCCGACCACGCACCACCCTTGCCCTCGATGCCGTCGCGCTTGACGGTAGCCAGCACATTTGCCGCCTGTTCGCCGCCCATGACCGAGATGCGCGCATTGGGCCACATCCACAGGAAACGCGGATCGTAGGCGCGGCCGCACATGCCGTAATTGCCGGCGCCGTAGGAACCGCCAATGATGACAGTGAACTTCGGCACATTGGCGCAGGCGACGGCGGTGACCATCTTGGCGCCATGGCGGGCGATGCCTTCGTTTTCATAGGCGCGGCCGACCATGAAGCCGGTGATGTTCTGCAGGAAGACGAGCGGAATGCCGCGCTGGCCGCACAGCTCGATGAAGTGCGCGGCCTTCAGGGCGCTTTCGGAAAACAGCACGCCGTTATTGGCAACAATGCCGACGGGATAGCCGTAAAGGTGGGCAAACCCGCAGACAATGGTGTCACCATAGAGCGCCTTGAACTCGTCGAATTCCGAGCCATCGACCAACCGGGCGATCACTTCGCGAACGTCGTAGGGCTTGCGGGTATCAGCGGGAATGACGCCATAGAGTTCAGAGGCGTCGTAAAGCGGTTCGACGACTTCGCGTGTCGCCAAGCCAATCGTCTTTTTGCGGTTAAGGTTGCCGATAATGCGGCGTGCGATCCCCAAGGCATCCACGTCATTGGCGGCGAGATGATCGGCAACGCCGGATATGCGGGCGTGGACATCGCCTCCGCCCAGGTCTTCAGCCGAGACGACTTCGCCGGTTGCTGCCTTCACCAGCGGCGGGCCGCCCAGAAAGATGGTGCCTTGGTTGCGGACAATAATGCTCTCGTCCGACATGGCGGGCACGTAGGCGCCGCCTGCGGTACAGCTCCCCATGACGACGGCGATCTGAGGGATGCCCTGCGACGACATGCGCGCCTGATTGAAGAAGATGCGGCCGAAATCGTCCTTGTCCGGAAAGACCTCGTCCTGGTTGGGCAGGTTGGCGCCGCCGGAATCGACCAGGTAGACGCATGGCAGGTTGTTCTGCTGGGCGATCTCCTGCGCGCGCAGGTGTTTCTTGACGGTCAGCGGGTAGTAGGTGCCGCCCTTGACGGTCGCGTCATTGCAGACAACGACGCATTCGGTGCCTGAAATGCGGCCGATGCCGGTGATGATGCCGGCTGCCGGCACCTCGTCGTCATAGACCCTGTGCGCAGCCAGTGCGGACAGCTCAAGAAACGGCGAACCCGGATCGATCAGGCCCGCGATCCGATCGCGCGGCAAAAGCTTGCCGCGGCTTACGTGCTTGTCGCGGGCGGCGGGTGATCCGCCCAATGCAATCTGATGTGAGAGGCTGCGCAGGTCGTCGACCAGGCCTTGCATCCGGACGGCATTGGCCCGGTAGTCACCGTCGGCGACATCAATTTCGCTGCGAAGCGCAGGCATATTCGTCCCTGTCTTTTTTCTTATGTTAGACGAATATAGCGAGTCGTCCATAAAAGTTTCAAATGAAATCTTATTGCCCGCGCGGCCGCAGGACGAATACCGGACACCACCAAAATCTTGTTTCCTTTTTGTTCTCGCGCTACACTTCGGCAATTGTCGGATTCGCCCAGCCCCAGAGTTTGCGTGAGATCAGAGTTTGCATGAGGTCAGACTTTGCATGACAGAAGACGAAGAGGTGCCTGCGTCACGTAAGATTATCCATGTCGATATGGATGCCTTTTACGCGTCGGTGGAACAGCGCGACAATCCGGATCTGCGTGGCAAGCCGGTCGCTGTCGGTGGCGCGCGCGAGCGCGGGGTGGTTGCCGCGGCATCCTATGAGGCGCGAAAATTCGGCGTGAGATCGGCGATGGCGTCGGTGACGGCGCGGCGAAAGTGCCCGGAACTGATTTTCGTCAAGCCGCGCTTCGAGGTTTATAAGGCGGTGTCCCAGCAAATCCGTGAGATTTTCGCTGAATATACACCTTTGATCGAGCCCTTGTCACTCGACGAGGCCTATCTCGATGTTACGGAAAACCTGATGGGGATTACCTCGGCGACGGAAGTCGCAAAGCGGATACGCGCCCGGATCCGTGAGGTGACGGGACTGACGGCCTCGGCGGGCGTGTCTTATAACAAGTTCCTGGCCAAACTGGCCTCGGACTATGACAAGCCCGACGGCCTGTTCGTCATCCGGCCGGAGCAGGGCGCGGACTTCATTCAGAACCTGCCGGTTGGCCGCTTTCATGGTATAGGCCCGGCCACAAGCGAAAAGATGCGGCGTCTCGGCATAGAAACGGGTGCCGATCTCAGGCGCCAGACGCGGGTGTTCCTTCAGGAACATTTCGGCATTTCGGGCGATTGGTACTACTCCATTTCCCGTGGCGTGGATCACCGCCGCGTGCGACCCGACCGGGAACGCAAGTCCGTGGGCGCGGAGACGACCTTCTTCCGCGATATTGACGACGTGGACGCGGCGCGCGAAGGTCTGGCTCCGCTGATCGACAAGGTGTGGCGATACTGCGATCGCGAGACCCTGCATGGCCGGACCGTCACCCTGAAGGTCAAGTTCAACGACTTCCGCCAGATCACCCGCAGCCGGACTGGCGCGCCGGTTCTGGAGGCTGAAACCCTTCGCCAGACCGTATTCGGCTTACTGGAAGGCGTCTTTCCGCTGGTGCGCAGTATCCGGTTACTCGGTGTGTCGATATCGTCGTTTGACGACGTGGGAGCGGACGACCAGCAGCAGCTCCAGCTGGCATTGTAAGGGTCGCGCGGTCTGAACCTGCAAACGATTTTGTAGGCGCAAGTCATGTTTTTTCGAGCGATCTCTGTATCGCCATATTCCGGTTCTTTGACAACAGACCGCCTTGTCTTGGTAAAATCGGCTGCCTGAAGGTCGGTCAACCGGGATATTTTTCGCACGATTACGGTAATACTTTTGAGGACGAAAGTGGTAGTGCTGGCCGACATCTTGTTATTTCCGGCCATACTTCATGACGCAAAGCCATCAAAACTAATACCGTTTTTGTCGCATGCTGAGATATTAACCAATTTTATCCCCCTCTATTGCAAGCGAGGACTTTTTGGTTAATGTGGCGTTCGCTTTTTATTGCCTGATTCCCGCCCTTGAAAAATGTGATCGACCGTTTAAAGGTCAGCCCGCTATCGGATTAACTATGCGAATTGCTCCTACGGTCATGGCCCTTCTTTCATTCTTTCTCCCGATTTCTGTTCTGGCAGCGGCTGGCGCGGAAGGCCCTGTTTTCATCACGGATCCGAACCCGAGCTTTTCGGACCTGGCGTTCAAAACGGATGTAACACGTCGGTTAGGATCGTTCGGCCTGACACCGACGGGCTATGTCGGTCTCGTGACCACGGACAATGCGAAATTTTCCGGTGTCGACAAGGATGGCGACCAGATCGCTCAACTGGGCGGCGCGGTGTCGCTGGCGTCCACGTGGAGCCGGCACGAACTGAAGGCGACGGCCAGTGTCGACGCCGAGCGCTATTTCGACAACGATAGCGAAAACACGGTCGACGCGGCATTGAATGTCAGCGGCCGCTATGACTTTTCACAGTATACCAGCCTTTCGGGCGATCTCCTCGTTTCGAGCGATCATGAGCCGCGCAGCATCCGCGCGCTTGATCCGCAGGCCCAGGGACGTGCAGCAGCCGGAGAACCCGTTGAGTTCGGCCAGACTGTTTCCCGTGTCGCCTTTACGACCAGCGGCAACCGCCTGAGGTTTGTCGGCGCGCTGGGTTATCGGACCGTAGACTATTCAAATCTGGAACTGGTCGACGGTTCGCAGTACGGCCAGAACTATCGCAATTCGGACAAATCCACAGCGGATGCCCGTCTGGACTACAAGTTTGGTTCGGGAACATCGATCTTCGTCGACTATCAGGCCAACAGCATCCGTTTCAAGGACGCGACGGTCAATCGCGATTCGGACGGATATACTGCCCGTTTGGGCGCCGCCTTCGATCTGACGGACCTTCTGACGGGTGATGTGCAGCTCGGTTACATGCGTCAGGAATATAAGAACACGGCGTTCAAATCCGTATCGGGTGCGTCATACCTGGCAAATCTCCGGTATCTGCCGACGCGCCTGACCACGCTGACCTTTACGGCACGCCGGTCGATCGAGGATTCTCCGTCTGTAAGCGCCTCGGGTTACTTCTACTCGCTGGGGCGCATCTCGGTACGGCACGAACTGACGCGGCGCCTGAACCTGGGCGCCAGCTACGAACAATCGCAATATGAATTCAACGGCATCAATCGCGACGACACCTACAAGGGCTTCTATGTCGGCGCCCAGTATGAGCTGAACCGCCGCATGATGGTGGAAGTAAATTATCGCAACCGCAAATTTGAATCGCGCGGCGCCGATGCTTTGACAGACCCGAAGTATACGGAAAACCGGCTTGGTGCGTGGCTTAAGACCAGCTTCTAACGAGACAATTTATTGTGCGGCGCAATATGGCTGTGTGCCATTTTTGGGTCACGTATCATCGTTATCAAGCGGACTGCTTTTAATGTTGCATCCGGAGCCCTGCGGCGTCCAACGCTAACGTACTGTAATTCAGCAAATTGTCCAAAATATGCCTTCCCAGGCCCGGCAATTGCACCGCTATGAACGGGTTAATGATTTATGTTGCTTCGCGGCATAAGTCTATGTATCTTGGCGCGGGTGCGGAGGGGCATCAAATGAAGGAATTGGACTTGCGAGGTCTCTTTACAGTTGCTTTGCTTACATTGGCGCCGGCAGCAGCGGTTGCCCAGGTGTCTTCTTCCGATCAGAGTGTAGCCGCAGTCGCCCCCGCCGGATCGCCGGTGGCCGGGTATCGTATGGGCGGCGGCGACAAGCTACGCCTGACGATTTACGGCGAGCCCGATCTGAGCGGAGAATTCGCCGTCAACGGTGCGGGCATGGTGTCGCTTCCGCTTATCGGCGACGTCAGCGCGCGCGGCCTTACGGTGTCGGAATTTGCCACGGCGGTCGAAAACAAGTTCAAGGCGGGTTACCTGCTCGACCCCAAGGTTAGTGTCGAAATCACCAACTTCCGGCCATACTACATCATGGGTGAAGTCGGTAAGGCCGGCGAATACGGGTATAGCGACGGTCTGACCGTCATGAACGCCGTTGCCCGGGCCGAAGGCTTTACTTACCGCGCCCAACAGAAGCGCGTTTTCGTCAAACCCTACGGTAAGACGCAAGAAGTCGAAGTCCCGCTGACCGCCGATCTTATGGTGCAGCCAGGGGATACCATCCGCATTGCGGAGCGGCACTTCTAATCGAACTGTGGCTCCCTGCGCGGCGTTGCCCCTGGCGACGCCGCAGCCGGTTCCCTGCAGCGACGGCCTGCCATTTGAAGTCTTAACTCAGCGTATTGTCCGTTGAGGCGATGAGCCTTGACCATTTAAACCACCACTCGAACGGGTCAGATATTACATGCAAAACGTTGCGCCGGCAGACTCGGATTCCAACGCGGAAGTTTTTGATATCCGCACGGTTATCTCCATGCTGCGGATACACAAGTGGCTGTTCGCAGGTGTCTTTGTTGCCGTATTTCTTGCCGGCGTAGCGCTCAGCCTGTCCGCTCCGTCGAAATACACCAGCTCGGCCAGCGTGATGATCGGCGGCCAAAAGATGAAGGTCGTCCCCAACGCCCAGGAAGTCGCGACCGATCTGCCGCAAGATTCCACGGCGATCGACACGGAGGTCGAAGTTCTGCGTTCTCTGGCCCTGGCCGACAGCGTCGTGACGCAGCTCGGCCTGGAAAAGGATCCGGAGTTCAATCCGACCTTGGCCAAGCCGTCGGGCTTAAGCGCCTATCTGCCGAAGAAGGCAAGCGGCAATATCGATCCCCAGACGCTTCGTCAGATGATCATAGCCAATGTGCTGCAATCCGTGGCCGTAAAGCGCCAGGGATTGACCCGCGTTATCACGGTCAGTGTCGAAACACGCTCGCCGGTGAAATCGGCCCAGATCGCCAGTGCCTGGGTTAACCAGTATACGAAGCGCCAGGTGAACCAGAGCAACAGCCTGCTGGCGAACGCCAACGAGCAGCTGGGTGAGCGCCTGGAAGAACTGCGCACCCAGGCGATCGCCGCGGACGCTGCCGTCCAGCAGTTCAAAATCGCAAACGGCCTCGGCGTCGATAATCCGTTGGGTGGCACGTCCCTGCCCGAGCAGCAGATGCTGTATCTCCAGCAGCAGCAGGGCGAGGCGAAGGCCTCTCTGGCAGCTAACCAGGCGCGTCTGGACGCTGCCAGGAATATGGCGCGTACCGCGGACGCCGCCACGGGCGACACGCTCAACTCCGAAGTCCTGCGCGACCTGCGCACGCGCGAAACGGAAATCCGTACGCGCCTGGCCAATCTGCGCAGCCGTTACGGCGCCATGCACCCGGAAGTCGTCAAGGCGACCAATGAGGAGGCGGCTGTTGAACGTCAGGTCCAGGCAGAGATGAACCGCATCGTCGCCAACCTGCAAACCCAGGTGGATGTCGACAAGCAACGTCTGGCGGCACTGCAGGGCGGTCTGTC